>JAEXGX010000216.1 GCA_023450535.1 Pseudomonadota bacterium
CTATTGCCGCATCATTGATCCCATCACGCAGGATATTGAACTGACGGAAGAGGGGATGCGCTACTTCTACTGATAATCGGAGCAAGGCGCATGCTGGAATACCTTGTTTCTTTGCCCTGGCGGTGGATAATCCCCGTTTTTCTCGGCGCTGGATATATGATCGCCGCCGCCGCGCTTGTTCATGCGCTGCTCAAGGCACGACGTCCTCAATCTGCGCTCGGCTGGGCATCTGCTATTGTTTCACTTCCGTTTGTAGGCTCTCTGGCCTATTTCTTGTTTGGAATCAGCCGTGTAGATAGTCGGGCCGCAAGGTTGATGAGTGACAGGGCGGCCCGACGCCTTAAATTCCTTTCCGAAAATGCCGACCTATGGAAAAATGAGGTACTTGAAACTCCATCGGTTGATCCTGAGCTTGAGCCGATCGCCCGGGTAGGAGAGGGGAAGCGGAGCTCTCTGCCGTTGCTCGGTGGCAACGACGTCCGCCCCTTGTTCAATGGGGATGAAGCATACCCTGTTATGTTGGAGTCCATACGGCGGGCAAAGCGGGAAGTTTTTCTTTGTACCTATATTTTTGAAGGCAAACTGGCCGGGGAAGTTTTCGCGGAAGCTCTGACCTCCGCCGTTGAGCGGGGTGTGGATGTTCGAGTGCTGCTGGACGGCATGGGGTCCTTTTTTTCCCCCGCCTGGCGTCAACTGCGTAAGGGAGGGGTGAAGGTGGAAGCCTTTCTTCCTCCGCATCTTTTTCCTCCCACTTTTTCGATCAATCTTCGTAACCACCGTAAAGTGTTGGTTTGTGATGGGACGGCATTCACCGGTGGGATGAATATCGGTGACGGCAATCTGCATGACGCGCAATTTTATGAAAGATTTGGAGTGCAACGGTTCAAACAGATTCAGGATGTGCACTTTTTGTGCACAGGGCCAGTGGCCGGACTTCTTCGTGAAGCTTTTTTGATGGACTGGGCCTTCGTTACCGGGCAGGATGACACCGGTGCACTTCTGCTGCCGCCTCCGACCGGAGACATGGACACGCGCATCGTGATGGATGGTCCCGGTACGCCCAACGATCCCATGCAGGATCTGCTATGTGGGGTTGTCAGTTGCGCGGAACTGCGAGTGACAGTCTTCACCCCTTATTTTCTCCCTACGAGGGAACTTCTCAGCGCCTTCACCTGCGCGGCGGGAAGAGGTGTTGAGGTACGCGTGTTCCTGCCAGAGAAACTGGATCATGCTTACGTTGGATGGGCGGGAGAAAGAACTCTGCCCCTTCTCCTCGACAGCGGTGTACGCGTTTTTCGGCAACCGCCTCCTTTTGCGCACACCAAACTGTTCTTAATTGACGGCAACTATGTATGCATGGGATCGACGAATCTTGATCCGCGCAGCCTCAGCCTGAATTTTGAGCTCAATGTTGAAGTATTCTCCCGTGAGCTATGCACGCAACTGGAGGAGTATGCGGATGTCGTTCTGGCGAAATCCCGTGAAGTGACGCTGGAAGAACTGTCGCATCTGTCATTGCCGCGCCAATTGCGCAATGCGGCGGCCTGGATTTTCAGCCCTTATATGTAAACGGCGCATATGCGTCGAGCTTGCCCTGATCCTCTCAATAGTGCACAATTTTATGAATTGCGAGGTAGCCATGAAAAATATTCTTGTGCTTGGCATCGGAAACCTGCTCCTGACCGATGACGGTGTCGGAGTTCACGCCGTGCACCAATTGCTCAGGGAAGAATGGCCGTCGTCTGTAAAACTGTTGGACGCAGGCACGTTCACCCAGGATGTATTCTACCTGTTTGAAGGTTATGAAGAATTGATCATTCTGGATATCGTTCACGCAGGCAAGGAGCCGGGTTCCCTGTATCGTCTCAGTGAAGAACAGTTGGTGCATAAGGAAAGTCGCAGGCTTTCCATCCATGATATTGATCTTCTCGATTCATTAGACATGGCGGAAAAGTTGCACGGCAAGAGGCCCCGCCTTACCATTATCGGTATGGAGCCGCAGGATTTCACTTCCTGGAGCATGGAACTTTCCCCAGCAGCTCAAGAAAAATTTCCCGCCTTTCTTGAACTGGCGAGGCAGGAGATCCGCAACAGCATGGAGTAAGGCTCCGTCGTGGAGCCAGACTAGCCGCAATAACCGGCAGGAGTTCGCATGAACAGCGCATACCATTTTGGCCTTGAGACTCCAATCGGACTCATAACTCTGGTGGAAGAGGGCGACGCGATAACTCAGTTGCATTTTGGCGATTTTTTTTATGGTATTGCCGAACAAGGAGAAACTCCCCTGTTACAAGAGGCTGCACGCCAGTTGACAGCCTATTTTCAAGGGCAGTTGCGAGATTTTTCCCTCCCCCTCCAGCCTAAAGGTACAACGTTCCAACGAACAGTGTGGGGACAGCTTCAGCGTATACCCTACGGGCAGACGTGCTCCTATGGCGATATTGCTCGCGCCTGCGGCAATCCCAAAGCTTCGCGAGCTGTGGGCATGGCAAACAATCGTAATCCCATCTCGATCATTATTCCCTGCCACCGGGTTATCGGGGCAGATGGCAAACTCGTCGGCTACGGTGGTGGCCTGGATATTAAAATTCGTCTTCTTGAGTTGGAGAGAACGACCTTGGAGCGCGGGTAATGCAAATGCACCTGATCCTTCTAGTTGGACTGGCGGGAGCACTGGGGGCTGTTGCTCGTTATCTGCTTTCTTCCGTCATGTCAGGACTGCTTGGCGCTTCCTTTCCTTGGGGAATTTTTCTGGTCAACGTATTAGGCTGCCTTCTTTTTGGCATTGTCGTCGGGCTGGTCGAGCATTTTAAACTGATTAGTGATGCTGTGCACCTGACCCTACTCACAGGTTTCATGGGGGCTTTCACCACCTTTTCCACTTTTATCTTCGACACTCACCTTTTTCTTGGTGAAGGTAAGTGGATGCTGGGGATGCTCAATGTGGCGGGCCAGATTGTCATCGGCATGATTTGCCTGTGGGGCGGACAAAAATTTGTGGATGTACTTAATTGATCGCTTTTTATGGAAATATCGAGGTAAGGGCGTGCTGGAAGTTTGTAATCTGACGGTTTCCATCGATGGATTGACTATTGTCCGCCGGGTAAATTTTTCCTTGGAACGGGGCAAAACCTTGTGCCTTGTTGGAGAATCCGGTTGTGGCAAAAGCATGACGGCTCTGGCTGTAATTGGATTGCTGCCCCAAAATGCCTGTATTGCCGAGGGTAGCGTGCGTTTGAATGACGTCACGCTGACGACAATGAGCGAACGGGAACTGTGTACGATTCGGGGTAGAAAAATCGGTATGATTTTCCAGGAACCCATGACTTCCCTCAACCCTGTGCTAACCATCGGCAAACAGGTGATGGAAGCTGTGCTGCAGCATGAACAGATTTCAAATGTTGCGGGGCAGGACAGGGTTGTGGAACTTCTCTCTTCCGTGGGATTTCCTGCTCCGGTCGAACGCTTGGCTGATTACCCTCATCAACTTTCCGGCGGATTGCGCCAACGTGTAATGATCGCCATGGCTCTGGCGTGTTCACCAGAATTCCTGATCGCCGACGAGCCGACCACAGCCTTGGATGTGACCATTCAGGGACAGATTCTTGTGCTGCTTAAACGGTTGGCACATGACCGGGATATGGGCTTGGCCCTGATCACACACGATTTGGGTGTGGTTTCCGATATGGCTGATCAGATTGCCGTCATGTATGCAGGGGAGATTGTTGAATACACATCCCGCGATGCATTTTTTGCTCGTCCTTTGCATCCTTATTCGCAGGGCTTGCTGGCCTGCCTGCCGGACATAGGGGAGCCCG
>JAEXGX010000235.1 GCA_023450535.1 Pseudomonadota bacterium
ATAGGCGGCGTGGACATCGATCTGTCCTATATGGGATTCACGGTCGAACCCCGCCAGCCCCTTGCCAGTGAAGGCGGTTCTTCCTGCTCCTCTTGCGGCAGCGGCGGTTCCTGCAGTATCTGATTCCTCCTTGTAATGAGGCCTTCCGTACCGGTTCGCCCCCTTTACCATAAACTTCCAGCACTCATTCTGAAATGACCTACGGAGGGTCTCATGTTGAAACTGAGCGAAAGCGCGCATAAAGAACTCGAAGCTTTTTTTTCCGACAAGCCCAAATCCGCCGTGCGCATTTATCTTGCTCCCGGCGGTTGCAGCGGTCCTCATCTCGGGCTCGCTCTCGACGAAGCCAATGAAGATGACGAAATCATAGAAGAAGGCGGCTTTACTTTTTGTGCCTCCAAAGGGCTGTGGGAGCAGATCGGTGGGGTGAATATTGACCTGTCCTATATGGGATTCACCCTTGATCCGGTCAATCCCCTGCCCGGCAGCGGAGGCTCTTGCGGTAGCGGATGCTGCGGCAGTTGCGGAAGCTGCGGTTCGCATTAATCCGCTCCGGCTAAAGCATTTCACGTTGAACTGCTCTAAACCGTCAACGCCGTCGACGCTTTTGCGTCTGCGGCGTTTTTTTTGTACGATCATGTCCGTGGCCAAGGCAATTTCTCTTTGAAATTACTCTAAAACCCCTCCTCATTTTCTTGGAGCCCCCATGATTTGCCCCAATTGCCGCACCGAAATTCCCGATAACAGCCAGGCCTGCACCAAATGCGGGACGCCTATTCTCCATCCCCGGGTTGTGGATGCTGAAATCATCCCGCCCGATCACGCCGGGCAATCTGACACGCAAGATGCGGGATACCGGCACGCTCCCCAGGGTATGCATTTCTCCAGAGTATTCTACACCACCTTTCCATCCAGAGGAGGAATTCCCCCCGCCTGCCTGCCCACCTTCATTTCATTAGGACTGGCGTTGGTTGCGGCATTCAAGTACGGCCTTCTGGCTGCAATCGGCTTTCTGGTGTTCGCCGGGGTAGGACGGCTCATCACTTTTTTCATGACCGTGCAGCATTGGATGAAGGGCAAAGCCCTCAACCCCTGGGTACTTCATGTCATCACCTGGGGTATCTGCTGGCTGCTTGTAGCCTGGTTGTCCGGCGATCTTGGTTAAAACGGCGGACGCATTACGGGGGCTTGCTTTTCCCACGGCTGAAGGGCATAGTCCCCGCCATGTTGACCGCAAGCCAAAAAAAACTTTTCATGACCATCTCCTGCCTGGTGCTGGTCTATCTATCATGGGGTTCGTGCTATATCAGCGTCAAATTCGCGCTGGAGAGCTTCCCGCCCTTTTTGCTTTGCGGTATTCGCATGACCCTGGCCGGGGGAATTCTTTACCTGGCCACATGGCTGTACGGAGAACGGACCAGCCCCACACTCGCTGATTGCCGGCAAAGCTTCATCCTCGCCTTTTTCATGGTGCTCATCAGCAGCGGCTTTCTCTGCAAAGGACAGGAAAGCGTCCCTTCGGGCGTAGCTGGCATGTTCGCGGGCATGGTGCCCATCTGGATGGTCATCGGAGCCTGGCTTTTTCTGCACGAAGCAAGACCGCGCAAACTGCAATATGTCGGCCTTGCGGGTGGCACTTTCGGTATTCTGTTGCTTAGTCTGAACCAGGGAATTTCCGGCCTGACCTCATGGTGGGGACCTGTTTTTCTTTTGCTTGGTACGCTGGGCTGGGTTACGGGGTCCTTCTACTCCAAGGTTCATGCAGGAGAAACAAAGCTCTCCGTCATGCGCGTGAGTGCCCTGCTCATGTTCATCGGCGGCCTGCAATCTCTGCTGACAGCCGTCGTGCTCGGTGAACGTATTGTTCTTTCCGCCGTCACTCCGGAAAGCTGGATTGCGCTTGCAGCACTGGTGCTGTTCAGCGGCATTGTCGCGTACACCAGCTATTTCTGGCTGCTTATGAACACCAGAACGGAAGTCGCCGTCTCTTTTGAGTATGTAAATCCTGTTATCGGCGTATTTCTCGGTTGGCTGCTCGGCGGCGAACAGATCGGCATGGTAGTGTTTACGGCCTGCGTCTGCATCGTTGGCTCGGTATTTTTTGTAGTTGCGGGCCACCGCGACTAGGGCAAACACTTGCTTTTTCGGGGCTCATCTCTGCTCTCTTTATCCGTGGAAGCGAAGCTTCCACGGATAAAGATGCCCCGTACACCGTCGGGGGGGATGCTCCCCTGATCCCTCTCACTCTATTGGAACTATCCGAAATAGTGTCAACACACCCTAGAGCATTTTACCCTTCCAGCTCCAACCTCAGGGCCTGGACTTAGCGGAAGTGAACAAACGCCTGCGGTAACGGGCAAACAACGCAATCGACGCCGCTATGGACAAGATATCGGCCACGGATTCCGAAACAAACAGCCCGTCCGTGCCGAAACCCAGACGAGGAAGCAGCAGCGCCAGAGGGATGAGCAGCACGAGCTTGCGCAGTAGCGCGATGCTCATGGCGAGCTTGGCCTGCCCCAACGCCAGAAAGGTGCGCTGAATGGCGAGCTGAATTCCGGAAAACAGCATCCCCGCCATATACAGCCGCGCACCGTGCACACCGATGCGGACGATTTCCGCATCTTCGGTGAACAGTTCAATGAACGGCAAGGGAAAAAGCAGGATCACCGCAGTGCCTGCGAACGCTGCGGCAAACGCCCACCAGGCCATCAGCCGGAACGCACCACTTACTCTCTGTGTATGTCCCGCGCCATAATTGTAGCTCATGATAGGCACTGCCCCCTGGCACAACCCGTCTACGGGCAGAAACAGCACTTCCGCAAGCACAAAAAGAATGGTCATAGCGCTGACATAGGCGTCATTACCGTACTGCTGCATTCCGGCGTTCAGCGTCAGAGGAACAAGGCACTCTGTGGATTGCAGAATAAACGGCCCCATGCCCAAAGCGAGAACAGGCAGCAGCACCCGGCGATCCAGCCGGAGAAAAGCCCGGCGCAAGCGCAACATGCTACTGCGTCCGAAAAAGAAGCAGAATATCCAGACGGCACTCACGCTTTGACTGCATATAGTGGCCAGCGCCGCCCCCCTGCACCCCATGTCGAGCCCGTAAATGAACAACGGATCGAGAATGATGTTCAGCACCGCGCCGATGCAGACCGTTGTCATGGCCTCCTTGGCGAAGCCCTGGCAGGAAATATACTGATTCAGGCCCAGCGTGAGTTGCACCGCCAATGTGCCGAACAGGTATACGGTAAGGTACTCGTCGGCGAATTCTATCGTGTCCGGGCTTGCCCCCAGGACATGCAACAAGGGGCGGCGGACAGCGAGAAAAAGCAACGGCAACAGCACACCCGTCAGAATCAGAAAAACAAGGGCCGAACCAAGAATCCGCTCCGCTTCCTCATTATCACCGCGCCCCATGGCCATAGAAGCCCGCGGTGCCCCCCCCATACCAACCAGGCTGGCAAAAGCGGAAATGAACATGATCACGGGAAAAGCCACACCGATACCCGCCAACGCAAGGGCTCCGGTATCGGGTATCCTCCCGACGAATACACGATCCACCAGATTATAAAACAGATTGACCATCTGAGCCAGAATGGAGGGTACGGCCAACCGCAGCAACAAACGCCCAAGAGCTTCCGTTCCAAGCCCATTGTCTGCCTGGTTTCCTACAGCCTTGTTACTTCTTTCATTCATGCCGTTCACTGCCCCCAGTGACAGTTTTGCCTGCAATGAAAATCCCGGCCGGATTCCTCCGGCCGGGAGCCAAAATGCTGATAACGCGGGGCGCCGTTCCATGCCCCGCCCCCATGCTCCGCAAGCGAGATAAATCCGCCCGATTCCCCATCAAGATAACCGGAGGTGCAGGACATACCACGCCCACGTTGCCCGCTGTATCCCTAAGCCGCTTTGCGGCTAGAGTATTTCAACTTTGAAATACTCTGCGAAATCGCCAGAATCAAACAAGGTGCAAGGCTCATCCCTGCTTTCTCTATCTGCAAGACTTTTCACTCCAACGGCTAAAGGCACCACACCGCACCCACCATTCTGGTGTAACCGCAAGTCACTCGCAGCCTGCCACCCGACGGGCACCCCGAAGGCATTTGGGGAAGCGAGAACACCCTTAAAAATTTTTTCAGCCGTCTTGAACACATTCCATCCGCTGCAAATATTCTTGCAGCGTGCTCAGGCCAGTGCGGCGGCATCCCGGACAAAGGCGTCGATTTCTTCCTTGGTCGTGGCAAAGCTGCACATCAACCGGGCTATATGAAGCTCATGATCTACCTCGTAAAAATAGTATTTCTCCATGAGTCTGGCCATATGCTCCGGTTTCATGCGTACAAACAGGGCGTTGGCCGCAGGCATACGCGCCTGCATATGCGGCAGGCGATCCAGCTCGGCAGAGAAATAACGGGCCATGTCATTGGCGTGCCGGGCGTTTTCCAGCCACAGGCCATCCTTGAGGGCTTCTGTGAACTGCGCAGCCACAAAGCGCATTTTAGAAACGAGCTGAAGCGACTGCTTGCGCATGGTCAAAAAATCTTCGGCCAGTTCAGGCCGGAACACGACCACGGCCTCGGCCAGCATCAGGCCGTTCTTCGTGCCGCCGAACGAAAGGATATCAACGCCGGATTCCCGTGTCAGTTCGCGTACATCCACATCCAGAGCAGCCACAGCATTGGCAATGCGCGTGCCGTCCATGTGCGTCACCAGCCCCATGGCGTGCGCCGCCTCCGTCAGAGCCCGCACTTCCTCTAGACTGTATACGCCTCCCAGCTCCGTCGTCTGGGTGATAGACAGCGCGTGCGGTGTGACATGGTGGCAATCCGCCAAATCTCCAGCCCAGCGTTCAAGCTGTTCGGGGCGAATTTTTCCTTCTCCGTCGGCAGGTAAGGTCAAAAGCTTGGAACCGCCCACCCATTCGGGAGCGCCGCTTTCATCCGTATTGATATGCGCAACAGAGGAACAGATGACGCCCTGCCAAGGCCGGAGCATAGCGCGCAGGCTCATGACGTTGCCGCCGGTTCCGCTCAGCGCGAAGAATATCTGTGCATCCTGACCGAACAGCTTGCGAAATTCCGCAAATGCGGCTTCGCTCCACTCGTCAAAGCCATAGGGGCGGCAATAGCCCGCGTTGGCCTCCAGCACCGCCTTCATGATGCGGGGATGAGCTCCCGCCGTGTTGTCGCTGGCAAATCCGGTAAACATGCGTTCTCCCGTTTGTTTATTGTAATGTTATCGCCCCTTGGGCAATCCCGCGCGTTCCAGGGCGCGCGCGTATACCTCAAGAGTCTGCTCGCGGAAATCTTCCAGGGTCAGTCCGCCGCTCGGGCATGCCCCCGAAACAAGCGGCGGAACATGGGAAGCCGCTTCACCCAAAATACGCCCACAGCACGCGCTCCGTGCAGCGTCAAGCCATGCAGGGTCCGCCGCCCGGAGCATCATGCCGCTCATGCCGGGCACATCGCCGGGGGTGAACAACAGCCCCTCCGGCAAAATATCAGGCATGACGCCCACCGTACTGCCGATCAGCGGCACGCCGCAAGCCATGATCTCCAGAGCCGCACGAGCGATAGTTTCGGAACCAAGCGATGCGAGAATGCCCATATCCAGCGCATTAATCGCGTCTTCCGGACGTTCCACGCGCCCGCTGACCACCACTGGCGCTTCAGGCCCGCCCAACGGTCCCAGACCAGCTTCCTCCGACCAGGCATTCACATCGCCCACGGAATACTGCGAAGCAAAGCCGATGACCAAAAGGCGAAGTTTTCCGCCGCCCGGCCAGGAATTCCGGGCCAGAGCCAGAGCACGGACAGTTTCCCGGATTCCCTTCACTTCGTCCATGCGTCCAACAATTCCCATGACGAAATCATGCGGATCAATGCCAAACGCGGCCCGCGCCCGCGCCCGTGCTTCAGCACAGGCGTGAAACCGGGCCGTATCCACACCACCGAGCACGGTGAACAGTCGATCTTCCGGTACGCCCAGCCGGGTCAAAAAGTGACGCGCCATACGGCTGTTGGTGGATACAACGGCGTCGGCAGCCCGCTGGTGCAACCAGCGATTGGGAATATTGTTCCTGGGAAGGCGTTGATCTCCGCGCGTGCGTACCAGCGCAAACCTGAAGCGCCGCTTGAGCAAAGCCCAGAGAATAAAGCTCTCTCCCCTGTGGCAGTTCACTACGTCAGGTCTGAATTCCGCCAGCAGTTCTTCCATGCCACGCACAAGAGCGGGAAGGCGATGCGGCGCCATGCTGTTCAGCGGCAGTTCAGCGCACTTAAGTCCCATAGCCTGCGCCTGCAGCAAGGGATCGGTATCCGCAAGTCCCACGATCAGTGAAGGATGCCCTGCCTCGCCCAAAATGCGGGACAGCGTTACGCCGTACCAGGCTGTGGCGTTGTACCAGCGGACATTGACTACCTGAAGAGTACGCATGATCTACCGGGCACGGGCCAGTTCAGCGGCCCGGGCCAGTGCCATGTCCAGCGAATGGCACACGTTGTCTTCGCCGAGGCTGCGTAACAGGCCCATACGGCGCAAAATACGCCGGGTAGGCGCGGGCACTGCCGCGAGCACGACCTTGTACCCGTCGGAACGGTGCGCGAGAAAGGCTTCCAGAACATGAATACCCGTGGCGTCAATGGTCGGCACGTCGTGCATGTTGAGCACATAGACCCTGACGGTATTCTGAGTACCGGCAAGTGCATTCTGAAAGCGATCCACCATGCCGAAGAAGAACGGGCCGTTAATGGAGAACAAGCGTACCCCCTCTGGAAGATTGGGCTGTTCCAGGGGCAGTTCATCGCATTCGCCCCCATATTCTCCTGTACCGCATTCGACTTCATGCACACGGGTCATGACGCTCATGCGCCGCATAAAGAGCAGAGAAGCCAGGATGACGCCGACATACACGGCCACGGTAAGATCCACGACCAGAGTCAGAACAAAGGTGAGCAGCATGACCGACCAGTCGGACTTCGGCCCCCGCAGGATGGCCTTGATCGCCTTGGTTTCCAGCATCCCCCAGGCGATGATCACCATGACGGCGGCAAGGCTCGCCAAAGGAATGGCTGACGTGAGGGGGGAAAGCCACAGCACGAAGGCCAGAACCGTCACGGAATGAACAATGGCGGAAACCGGCGTACGCGCTCCGCTGCTGATGTTGGTGGCGGTGCGGGCAATGGCCCCGGTGGCAGGAATGCCGCCGAACAGTGCACTGGACATGTTGCCCAGTCCCTGCGCGATCAGCTCCATGTTGGAATAGTGTTTGTCGCCGGTCATACTGTCCGCCACCACACAGGTAAGCAAGGACTCAATCCCGGCCAGCAGTGCGATGGTCACAGCATCGGGGAACAGCACCTGAATGCGGTCAATGCTGATTTCCGGCCAATGGAAAGACGGCAGGGAGGAAGGAATGGCCCCATATCTGCCCGCAATGGTATCCACCGGCAGATTGAAAAGCCAGACCAGGAGCGCGCCGAATATGACACCCGCCACAGGCGCGGGCACGCGAGGAACAAAACGCCGAATGACGAGCATCACCACAAGTGTTGCTCCGGCAACGCCCAGTGTCACGGGCGACAGATTCTCCAAGGCATCAAGATAGACAGCCCATTTGCTGAAAAATTCAGGAGGAGCGTTCGTGATGGGCAGACCGAAAAAATCCCCCATCTGCTGGGAAAAAATGATCAGCGCGATGCCCGCCGTAAACCCGGTAGTCACAGGATAGGGGATGAACTTGATGACCGAACCGAGCCGGAACAGCCCCCCCAGGGCAAGAAGACAGCCAGCGATGAGCGTGGTCAGCACCAGCCCGTCATACCCGTGCCGGTAGACAATGCCGTAGATGATGACGACAAAGGCTCCGGTGGGACCGCTGATTTGGTAGCGGCTTCCTCCGAACAGCGCGATGACCAACCCGGCGATGATCGCGGTGTACAGCCCCTGAGCGGGCTCCACGCCTGAAGCGATGGCAAAGGCCATGGCCAGAGGCAAAGCCACGATTCCCACAGTCAGACCGGCCAGGGCGTCTTTGCTGAAATCCGCCGCAGAGTAGCCATTCCTGAGCACGGCGAACAGTTTCGGGCGCAGAGGTCCCCCTTCAGGAGCCGCTGTGCCGTGCGGAAAAAAGGAACGGGGCGCAATGC
>JAEXGX010000244.1 GCA_023450535.1 Pseudomonadota bacterium
TGCTGCCCGTTTATCGCCATTTCCCGGGCATGGGCCGAACCAGCAGCAGCGGACGCCGCGCTTTCGGCCACGGCCTGCACGCTGTCATTCATGCTGATCATGGCCTGCGCGTTTTCCCGCGAGCTTCGGTACTGGCCGTCCGCTCCAGCAGCGGCCTGCTCCAGCCGTCCGCGCAGAATCTCCACATGCCCCGCCAGCCCTTCCACCAGGGAGCCCAGTTGCCGCGAAGCTTCCTGCAGCCCTTCCTGCCGGGCAGACTCCGCCTCCCGGCGGCTGACTTCAGCCGCGCGCACCGCCGCAGCGGCACGTTCGCTCTGCTCGAGCGCCTCCTCTTCACTGCGCTTGCTGGCCGTGATCATCTCGTGCAGATTACCCACCATGTGACGCAGGGCGGAGGCCAGCATGCCCACTTCATCGCCGGACCTGATATCCAACGTGCGGTCAAGCTCGCCTCCGGCCACGGCCTCGGCAAACGCCACGGTCCTCCGGAGCGCGGCGATAAGATAACGTACCAGGACGAAGAGCATGACTGCGAAAAACACACTGGCGCCGACAGTAAACAGGATAGTGCTTTCGGCTATATCATGAATGGCCGCAAAAACCTCACCGCCCTGGGCTTTGACAATCACTGTCCAGTTCGACTGCTCGTCCGTCTCGTACAGGGCGATCCAGTCCTGTCCGCTCCAGGAGTATTCATAGATGCCGTTGCGCCACTTCACCATCCTGGGCGTCAGCGAGGTGGGAGCGACCGGAGCCATAATCTCCGCCCCGTCCGGGTGAAACATGATTTCACCCACGCCGGTGGCGACAAAGGCATAACCCAGCTTGCCGATACGAATCGGCGCGACGAACTTCTCGCCCAGCCTGGCGAAATCCACCATGGCCATCAGCACGCCGCGCCTTCTCCCGTCCAGTTCCACCGGAACGGCAAAGGGCACGAGCGCGTTCTGGTCCGGCCCGGGCAAAGCCGCCCCTATAGCATCACCACCGCCCATGGCCGTTCTGAACGCGGGAGAATCCGCCACGGACATTCCCACACGTTCCCCGCTGCTGCTGGCAAGCACAATTCCGTTTTCATCCGTGGCATCCACATAAAGGAAAATACCGTCGCGCGTCATGGGACGGTTGCGCAGGGAAATCTTTACGCTTTCTCTGCCAGCCTCGCGCTTGTCCTCGGAATACAGCATACGCATAGGCGTAATAGAAGCATTACCGTGCAGGTCATCCAAAATGGTCTGTTTGTAATCCTTGAGTCCCATACTCACGGAACGCAGATTGCCTGCAAGCATGGCCACCACGGCTTCCCGCAGAGCCTTTTCGGCCCGGGTATAGGAATTCCAGCCGGAAAGCCCGAAAGCGAGTATGAACGCCAATACGGAAGGCAAGACGATTTTTGTTTGCAACGAAAATTTCATGGCATCACACCCGATCAAAAAATTTTGAAGAAATATGCTTACGTATGATGAAACGCGCCATGCGTCTTACCACTTTAGGCACAAAAACCGCGAACACGTTATTCCAATTTTTTAATATATCGGCTAATATAATTAAAATTTTACGCTGGATTAACAACATTTTTTTCTGCGGGATACTTCGGGAATGCCCGTCAGCGAAAACAGGTAGCTGAACACACTTCAAACACAGTATCCTTTTGCCTCGGTTTGAAAAATCCCGGTCATACAAGCGACATGTTTGCCGAGATTTCACTCCAAAATACCTCTTTATATTCATGGAGAGAACGCATGCGCTTTTCTATCGCGGGAAAAATCATCGCCCTTGTTGTTGTGACCGTGACCCTTTCCTGTATAGCGGTTCTGCTGACGACCATGCATCTTCTGGAGCCTCCGTTGACGGCCAGCCTCGAGGCCACGACCAACCTGGCCAAGGCCGCCACAGACGCCACCTATAACGCCTACAGCGAAAAATTCCAGCAGACTGCCCAGCTCATCGCCGATGACAGGGAACTGTTGGAGGCCATACTGCGGCGCGATCATGACGTAACAGCCTCTCTCGCCAAAACCATGATGGAACTGGCGCACGCCGAATTCATCACCATTACTGACGAAAACGGTATGGTGCTTGCGCGCGGGCATTCCCCCAAATACGGCGCGACGTTAATAATCAGGAAACCGTAACTCTGGCCCGCAAGGGAAGAACTTCCGTAGGCATCGTATCGGGTACGGTTATGCCCTTCACGCTCCGCGCTGGAGCGCCGATCCTCCATGACGGCAAGGTAATGGGCACCGTGGGGCTTGGCATCTCCTTGTCCTCGGAAAATTACGTGGACAGACTCAAGAAGGAAACCGGCCTGGAGATGACGGTTTTCCTTGGTAATGTCCGCGCCATGACCACCCTGACCAGAGACGGCAAGCGCCTGATAGGCACCGAGCTGGAAAACACCGCCGTGACGGACGCCGTGTTGAAACGGGGAGAAAGCGTTTCCGGAGAACTACAGTTGCTGGGCAAGCCCTTTCAGGTGCTTTACTGGCCGATCCTGAACATGGCCGGCAAGCCCATGGGCATGTGGTTTACCGGACAACCGTTGAACAGTGTGGTCACGGCGCAGCAGGAAGCTCTGCGCAACACCCTGCTGGCCACCCTGGGCATCACGCTGGCGCTTGCCCTGGTGGCTTTTTTCATGTCCGGCGCATCACCGTCTTTGCCGAGACTGTGGCAGGCGGAGATCTGGACGCTCCGCTCGTTGTGCACACGCATGATGAAACCGGCAGGCTCGCCGGAGCCTTGCATAGCATGGTGAAAACGCTGAAAGCCCGTATCACGGAGTCCGCCGACCAATCGGAACTGGCCAGACAGGAAAGCGTCAGAGCACAAAAGGCCACAGTCATGGCCGAAGAAGCCCGGCACAGGGCCGAAAATGCGCGAAGGGACGGTATGCTGCACGCCGCCGGTCAACTGGAAAGCGTGGTGGGAGTAGTTAATTCGGTCGCAAACGGCCTTTCCTCCCAGATCGAAAAATCCGAACGGGGCGCTACGGAACAGGCGGCCCGAATTACGGAAACCGTCGCTGCCATGGAAGAAATGAACGCCACCGTAACCGAAGTGGCCCGGAACGCAGGTGCGGCCTCGGAAATTTCCGTCGCAACCCGGGAAAAAGCGGAAGACGGAGCGCAGGTTGTTTCGCTGGCCGTACAAAGTATCCGCCAGGTTGGGGAACATTCTCTGAAGCTCAAGGACGATATGGCGAAACTGGGCGAGCACGCCCAGTCCATCAACCGGATCATGGCGGTGATTTCCGATATCGCGGATCAGACAAATCTGCTGGCGCTTAACGCGGCCATTGAGGCCGCCCGCGCGGGCGATGCCGGACGCGGGTTCGCGGTGGTCGCGGATGAAGTGCGCAAACTGGCGGAAAAGACCATGGCCTCCACCACGGATGTGGGCAACGCCATCAAGGCCATACAGCAGAGCGCGAACCAGAGCATGGAACAGGTGGATCGCACGGTGGGCAATAT
>JAEXGX010000316.1 GCA_023450535.1 Pseudomonadota bacterium
GGATCATGCTGGGCAAGACGCTGAAGGAACTGGACCCCTGGAGCAGGCGCAAGGGCGGCTACGTTTCCGTCAAGGAGGCGGTGTTCCCCTTCAAGCGCTTCCCCGGCGTGGACATCCTGCTCGGACCTGAAATGCGCTCCACAGGCGAAGTCATGGGCATCGCGCCCAGCTTTGAAGAGGCTTTCCTCAAAGGCCAGCTGGCCAGCGGCCAGAAACTGCCCACCTGGGGCAAAGTCTTCCTCTCGGTCAACGACCGCGACAAGGCACTTGCACCCGAGGTCGCCAGCCAACTGGCGGACATGGGCTTTGAACTTCTTGCCACACGCGGCACGGCGGAATTGCTGCGCAGTCACGGCCTGGAGGTGAGCACTGTGCTCAAGATGTACGAAGGGCGTCCCAACGTGGTGGATATGATCAAGAACGGCGAAGTGGCCCTGATCATCAACACTGCTTCAGGCAAACGTACGGCCAGCGATTCCAAGGCCATCCGCGAAGCCACTCTGCATTACGGCGTGCCCTACACCACCACCATGTCCGGGGCGCGCGCCATTGCACGGGCCATCCATGCCGCGCAGAACAGCGAGCTGCGCGTCAAGAGCATTCAGGATTATTACCAGGCCGCGCCTGTAAAAGGATAGTACATGAAAGCCCTGCTCGCCCTTGAAGACGGCTTTGTTCTGGAAGGCGAATCCTTCACCGGCCCTATTGAACTGGCCGGGGGGGAAGTGATCTTCAATACCGCCATGACCGGCTACCAGGAACTCATCACCGACCCCTCCTATACGGGGCAAATGGTGTGCATGACTTGGCCGCTGATCGGCAATTACGGCATCAATCCCGACGACATGGAATCCGACAAGGTGCACATGTCCGCCCTGCTGGTGAAGGAATGCTGCAAGGAGCCTTCCAACTGGCGTTCCACGGAAACTCTGTCCGCCTTCCTTGCGCAACAGGGAGTTCCCGGCGTAGAAGGGCTGGACACCCGCGCCCTCACGCTGCATCTGCGCAAAAGCGGGGCCATGCGCGGGGCCATTTCCACCGTTATCCTCGACCCGGAAAAACTGATTGAGGAAGCCCGGAAGATGCCCTCCATGGAGGGACGCAAGCTTACTCCGCGCGTGGCGGCCAAAGCCCCCTACCGCTGGGATGAAACAGCGGGTACACGCGGTTTGCCTGCCCCCGTGGAACTCGCTGCGGACGGCTCTTATGTCTGGCCCGGCGACCATACGGAAAAACCGCGTGTAGTGGTCTACGACTACGGCGTAAAGTGGAATATCCTGCGCAAGATGCGCGAATACGGCCTGGATATGCTTATCGTTCCGCCTTCTTTCACTCCCGCGCAGGTGGATGCGGTAAAGCCGGACGGCATCTTCCTGTCCAACGGCCCCGGCGACCCGGCCACGCTGACGGATGAAATCGCCATCATCAGAGAGCTGGCCGATCGCTATCCCGTGGCGGGCATCTGCCTCGGGCACCAGCTCCTGGCTCTGGCCCTGGGCGGACGGACGGAAAAACTGAAGTTCGGCCACCACGGCGTGAATCACCCGGTCAAGAATCTGATCAGCGGTAAGGTGGAGATATCTTCTCAGAACCACGGCTTCCACGTCATTGCGGAAGGAGATCTCATCCCCACCCACGTCAACCTCAATGACGGCACGCTGGAAGGCTTCCGCCACAAGACAAAACCGATTATCACCGTGCAGCACCACCCCGAAGCGGCCTCCGGCCCCACGGATTGCCAGAGCTTCTTCGGTAGTTTCAAGGATCTGCTCACAGGCAAGAGCCAGTAGCGTCAGAAGGATGATAGAGCGGGGCTTTGCCCCGCGCCCCACCGGGGGAGATTATCTCCCCCGGCCCTCATAATTATAAATAGTATCATAACCGGGGGGTGCAGGGCGTACTACGCCCGCGTTGCTCTCTGTTTCCCTAAGCCGCTTCGCGGCCAAGGGAAGTGACGGCCAAGCCCGTCACCCTTCGGCAGGTGCCGAGGGGAGTTTGAGGAAGCGGGGAACCCCCTCAAGGATTTTTTCAGCAGTCTCAAAGGGCATCCATTGCGGGTGCCCTTTTTTCATCCTCTGGACAAGTGTCCGCTCTGTTCCTACATTGGGCGTAATATCTGTTCCGCATTCCGCCCCTGGAGGTTCCCATGCTTACGTCTGACAAACGCCTGTTCATCGCTTCCGCCCCGCAGAAAGACGGAACCATGAAAGAACTCTGCCTCGATCCCCGCATGGCTAACCGCCACGGCCTGATCACCGGCGCCACCGGTACGGGTAAGACCGTGACGCTTCAGAACCTGGCGGAAAGTTTCAGCGCGCTCGGCGTGCCGGTCTTTCTCACAGACGTCAAGGGCGACCTCTCCGGTCTGGTTCTGCCAGGCAAGCCCGGTGGCAGTATCGCGGCCCGCATCGCGGAGCTCGGTCTGACGGATCAGGGCTATGTGAACCGGGCCTACCCGGTCTGCTTCTGGGACGTGACAGGACAGAAGGGGCATCAGCTGCGGGCCACCATCAGCGATATGGGGCCGTTGCTTCTGGCCCGCCTGCTCAACCTCAACGAGGTACAGAGCGGCATCCTGAATATCGTGTTCCGGGTAGCCGATGATCAGGGTTTGTTGCTCCTCGATCTTAAGGATCTGCGGGCCATGCTCACCCTGGTGCAGGAAGACAAGGACAGCTTCAAGACATACGGACATATCTCCCCGGCCAGCGTGGGAGCGATTCAGCGCGCACTGCTCCAGCTGGAGGAAGACGGCGCGGACGCCTTTTTCGGCGAGCCTGCCCTGCGCATTGAAGATCTCATGCTGAACGACATTGAGGGGCGGGGCGTCATCAACATCCTCACCGCCGACCGCCTGATCAGCAAGCCGCGCACCTACGCCGCCCTGCTGCTCTGGCTGCTCTCCGAACTCTACGAACAGCTGCCTGAAGTGGGCGACCGGGACAAGCCACGGTTCGTGCTCATGTTTGACGAAGCTCATCTATTGTTCGACGACGCGCCAGCAGCCCTGTTAAGCAAGATAGAGCAGGTGACGCGCCTGATCCGCTCCAAGGGCGTGGGCATCTACTTCATCACCCAGAACCCGGCGGATATACCGGACACAGTGCTTTCCCAACTGGGCAACCGGGTGCAGCACGCTTTGCGCGCCTATACCCCGCGCGACCAGAAAGCCGTACGCGCGGCGGCGGAAACGTTCCGCTCCAATCCGGATATTGACACGGTACAGGCCATTGCCAACCTGAAAACTGGCGAAGCGCTTGTATCCTTCCTCACCCCCAAAGGCGCGCCGGAAATGGTGGAACGCGCACTGGTGTTGCCGCCGGAATCACTGGTCGGCCCGGCGGACGATGCACAACGCGCCGCCGCCATGGCCTCCTCCCGTATGGCGGGGCGCTACGATACGCCCTTTGATCGGGAATCCGCCTACGAAATGCTGACTGACCGTTTTACCGCGCGGCAACAGGAGAAAGATGCCCTGCGCCGGGAAAGGGAAGAGGAA
Organism: Pseudomonadota bacterium; assembly: GCA_023450535.1. Classification (GTDB taxonomy): domain Bacteria; phylum Desulfobacterota; class Desulfovibrionia; order Desulfovibrionales; family Desulfovibrionaceae; genus Mailhella. The sequence goes on from JAEXGX010000316.1 coordinate 3,500, forward strand.
AAACGCCGTAAAGAAGATCTGAAGCGCGAAAAGGAAATGCTGCGCCTTGACCGTGAGCGCGAGCGGGAAGACGCGCGCCGCCGCAAAGAAGAAGAAAAGAACGATATCTTCGGCGCGGTACTCGGAGAGGTAGCCCGTTCCACCCGGCGCACCGTGACCAATACCGTGGGCCGGAAGATTGGCCAATCCCTTATCCGGGGCATTTTGGGCGGCCTGTTCGGCGGAAAATAATCACACACTTCCCCCTCGTTTTGCGACGGCCTCCGGTAATTCCGAAGGCCGTCTCATACTATTGACAAACCCCGCTCTGCGGGGTTTGTGCCGTCTAAGCCGCCAATGCAGCTTGACGAAAAGCACAAAAATCTGTCGTTTTACGGCCCGGCAAAGCCACGGCCTGCTCCTGACTGTTGGGCACATTGTCATCGCGCCGTCTTGTCGCCGTTGTTGCCCACAACGAAAACCACTTTTCCCCTACCGTCGCGCCGCACGGGTTTTGTCTGGAGCATTCCGGCGAACGAAGAACTCAATTCTCGTCAGACAGCGTTTCCGGTGAAGACTCGGCACCCCGGTGCCTCCGAAAAATATGGGCCATGTCCATGGACATGCGCACAATTGCGGATTTTTCATCCTGCTCAAGACCGCTGAGAACATCCGCCATGCTCTCCTCAACCTTCTGCGTATCTTCATCCTGAATGCGGAACAAGTCCGAAACGGGACAGTTCAACAAATTCGCAATGACGGGAAGACGCTCGAACTTCGGCGCGATTTCCCCTCTTTCTATGGCGGACAGAGATTGCTGCCCAATGCCGATCTGTTCGGCCAGCATTCCCTGACTTATGCCAAGTTTTTTGCGCCGGTTCTGAATATTTCGCCCCACCAGCTCAGAAAATTTCGGGTATGCTCTTTTCACCATTTAACTCCTTGATAGGTATGGTCCCATCATCGCAGGAGAGTGGCGCGAAAAAAGCGTTTGAAACAAGTATATTTTATATGTAAAACAAGTGAGCAACGGACCAATATTTCATCAAAAATAAAAACTCAAGGCGGACATTCACCGCACAGATGTCGGCCGGGGAGAGCAACATGGAAGACCGCAGACGAATATCCGCAGTATTGACGCAGGAAGAAATCCGTATGCTTCTCGGAAGAATGGATACAGATGTGCCCGGATCCGGGCAAGATTCACAAAAGAAACAGCCTGATAAGGAAAGCCCGCGCAAGGACTGCAAAAACAACGGAACCGACACCTTTCCCATCGGGAACGAAAACACCTGAACCGGCAAAGTTAAGCGAGGGTTCGTCCCATGCCTCTTCTTGCCGATTCCGGCCGGGGATTATCACTTTTTCCCGCATTCATGGGTGCATGTCCGGAAATTTCTTCGGCCTGTAAGCCGTTCTTTTAAATCCAGCGGGGGTTCCCAACATGCCCCCAAATATTCTCTTCATCGAAGCCGTGACTCCCGGCCTCAGGGCCGCCTGCCGTTTCAAATGTCTTGACCCCGAAGGCAGAGTCTCCCTCACCGTTCAGGGCGCCGCTGTTTCCTATAAGGTCTGCGCGCCGCCCCTGCCGAGGTCATCCGTGCTCTGGAATTCTTTGTAAGGCACTGGAAGCCCCTTGCCCCCCAATCTTTCGCATTTAAGCACAAAGTGCTCATTGACAGAAAAAAAGATGGTCTCTATAGGTTGTGTTATGAAATAAAAATTCGTAACACGGTAATGGTTTCCCATGTCCTCTTCTCCCTCTCTTCTCCGTTCCCTGCTGCTTCCGCTTGCCGAAAAAACAGTGCTCCTGCTCGGCATGCTCTTTCTGTTGGCGCTCGTCGTCTTTTACGTTTCACGGCTCACACCGGGCGATCCACTCCAGTCTTTTTATGGGGATGCCATGCAGTCCATGACGGAGGAAGAATTGGACGCCGCGCGCATCCGGCTTGGTCTGGACGGGCCGATCTGGCTTCAGTTCATCAAATGGACGGAACACGCCGCGCAGGGGGATTTCGGCATTTCCCTGCGCTACAAACGACCAGTGCTCGATGTTGTGAAACCGCTGATCGGCAACACGCTGATCCTCGGAGGCGCAGCGTACACGCTGGTCTTTCTCCTGGCCGTCGCTCTCGCACTGCTTTGCGCGCGCCATGAAGACGGCGTACTGGACAGATTCATCTGCAAAGCGGGCACGGTCATGTATTACATCCCCGCCTTCTGGCTTGGCGTTCTGCTCGTGCTGGTCTTCAGCGTGAATCTGAAGCTGCTGCCCAGCAGCGGAGCTTACGGCATCGGCAAGGCGGCAGACCCCATCGACCGGGCGCGCCACCTTGTGCTGCCGCTGCTGGTCATGATCGCCAGTCACCTCTGGTATTACGCGTATATGATACGCAACAAGCTGCTGGACGAGCTGCGCAAGGACTACGTGCTGCTGGCCCGCGCCAAGGGGCTGGGCAAAACGGCTGTGCTCTGGGGCCATTGTCTGCGCAACGTCATGCCCACCATCGTCGGAATCATGGCGATTTCCATTCCGCATGTGCTCAGCGGCACCTATGTGGCCGAAGCGGTTTTCAATTACCCCGGAGTGGGGCTGCTGGCAGTCTCCAGCGCCAAATACCACGACTACAACCTGCTCATGCTCATGGTGCTGCTGACCGGCGCTCTTGTCATTGTCAGCAGTTTTCTCGCGCAAACGATCAATGAATGTATCGACCCGCGTATAAAAAACCCGGAAAGAATCATCTGAAGGACTGTCCCATGAATGCGCAGTTTTCTCCGAGTCTTGTTCCCCCGGCGCGGAAGGCCATTGTTCCCGATGATTTTGCTTTTGTCGGACCGGGACACCGAAAAGAACCTGTTCCCGCCGCACTCAACCGACAAAAACACGGCCAAACGCGCGACCAGAGGGCATTTCCCACGCTCTCCCTACTTGTACTGGCTCTGATCGCGCTGGGCTGCCTGTGCTCGGACGCATTCATCAATCATGACCCTGCGGAGTTTTACCTCTCGCACCTGAATGAAGCGCCCAATGCGGAATTCTGGTTCGGCACCGATTCCCTCGGGCGGGATATTTTCTCCATCATCTGGGCGGGAGGACGCGTCTCCCTGTTCATCGGCCTGACGAGCGCCGCATGGGCCGCATGCATCGGGGTCGTGTACGGGTGTATATCCGGCACTGCTTCCTCCGCCGTGGACGCTACCATGATGCGGGCTGTGGAACTGCTACAGAGCGTGCCCATTCTGCTTACCCTGCTGCTCATTCTCTCCCTGCTGGGCAGGCAAAGCCCCGTCAGCATCGCACTGGTCATCGGCTCCACGGGCTGGTTCGCCCTGGCCCGCATTGTGCGCGGAGAAATTCGGCAAATCCGCAACAGCGAATATATTCTCGTCTCGCGCCACATGGGAGCACCCTTCTTGTGGATTATGCACAAGCACCTGATCCCCAACATCATTTCCGCGATCATGTTCATTGTCATCTCCAGTGTCAGCACAAATATGGCGCTGGAATCGACGTTGAGCTTCCTAGGAATGGGGCTTCCTGTGGATGAACTCTCCTGGGGGAGTATGCTGGCCCTGGCCGATCGGGCGCTGCTGCTCAATACCTGGTGGGTCATCGTCATCCCCGGCTTCTTTCTGGTCGTCACCCTGCTCTGCATCACGAATATCGGCCATATTTTTCGCAGGCAAGGCAGCAAGATCCCCAGCAATTTGTAATACAGACCAAACCATCACCCTTTATGCAAAGGAGACCCCGGTGAACAAGCATTCCTTCCTCAACCCGCTACGCACGGCCCTTGTACTCGTCGCGCTCTGTCTGCCTCTCCAGCTTGCCGGCTCTCCAGCCCTTGCCGACGACATGGACAACACCCTCGTCTACGCCGGGGAAAATGAAGACACCATCAACCCCTTGCTGAACAACCACCAGGAACTGCCGACGATCATTTTTTCCGGCCTGATGAAATACGACGGCAGGGGTTTTCCCGTGCCGGACATGGCAGAAAGCGTCTCCTACGACCCTGCTGCCGGAACCTATACGTTTAAAATCCGCCCCGGCATCAAATGGCACGACGGTACGCCCTTCAGCGTCGATGACATTCTTTTCACCTATGAAGCCCTGACCAAAGACAAAACACTGACCTCGGCCATCACCAGCAACTATGAGGACATTGCGTCCGTCACCGCACCGGACGCCAACACCATTGTGGTCAAAATGGCCCGTTTCAACGCCGCCATGCTCGATAATTTCACCATCGGTATTCTGCCGAAGCACCTCTTCGCGGGCAAGGACATCAACACCGCACCCGCAAACCACAACCCCGTGGGCACGGGCCGTTACAAATTCCTTGAATGGGATACCGCTGGCGGCATGATTATTCTTGAACGCAACGCCGACTACTACGGAAAGGTTCCCGGCATAGAGCACATCGTGTACAAAACCGTTGCGGTGGAAAGCACCAAGGCACTGATGCTGCAAGCCGGTGAAGCCGATCTCGCATGGCTCAACGCAAAATACGCAGACAGTTTTCGCGGCAAGGAGGGCTTCCAGAATATCGATTTCGTCACGGCGGACTACCGCTCCGCATCCATGGATTTTCGCTCCGACTTCTGGAAGCAAAACGCTGACTCCATCGCAGTACTGAATTACGCCGTGGACAAGCAGGCCATTGTGGACAGCGTGCTGAACAAGCAGGGCGTTCCGGCCTTCAGCCCCATTCAGCTCAACGCCTTTGGCGGCAACAAGGCTGCGGACATCTACCCCTTTGACCCTGAGAAGTTTGCCGTTGAAATGGAAAAACTCGGCTGGAAAAAAGGAACTGACGGCATCTATGAACGTAACGGGCAGAAATTCTCCTTTACCATTCAGGTGCGCGACTATGAAGAAGAGCGTGTGGATATCGCCAATGTTCTGGCGCGCCAGCTCAAAAATGCCGGGGTGGACATGCGGATCGCTCTGGTCACCCGTTTTGACTGGAAGGCCGGTTATAACGGCTTTCTGGCCGGATTCGCCGCCGAGTTCGACCCCGACGGAGTGTACAAGGATTTTGTGACCGGCGCGAGCGACAACACCATGCACTACTCCAATGCGGAAGTGGATGAACTGCTGAAAAAAGGCCGCGCAACGGCTGACCCCGCCGAACGTAAAAAGATATACGGGGAATTTGAACTTGCGTACGCCAAGCGCCCCGGGCATCTGCTGGTTGCCTATCTGAACGGAAACTATGTGAGCATTGCAGGTCTGAAAGGCCTTGATACCAGCCGGGTTCTCGGGCATCACGCGGTGGGTGTGATGTGGAATATTGAAGACTGGACCCTGTCGCGCTGAACAGCACTCCCGGCAGAGCATCGGAAAACGCAATTTCTTTGTCCGCTTTCCGGCGCTCTGCCGCATCTGCTCTCCTAAACTCCGAAAACGACCGTCACCCAAAGGTTCGCTATGACGCCGCTGCTCCAGATCGAACATCTCTCTGTCTCCTTCGACACGTCGGAAGGAACAGTCCGGGCCGTCCGCGACGTTTCCCTGACTCTGCAACAAGGAGAAATCCTTGCCATAGTAGGAGAATCCGGCTGCGGTAAATCCGTGCTATGCCGCTCGGTTATGAAGCTTCTTCCGGAAAACGCCCGCATTGAAGGCAAAGCTCTTGTGGAAGGCGAGGATGTTGTCCCTCTGACGGAAAAGGATATGCGCAAGCTGCGGGGCACACGTTTCGCCATGCTGTTTCAGGACCCCATGGCAACACTGAACCCCACCATCCCTGTGGGAAAGCAGGTTATGGAAGCCATTCTGCGGCACCGGCGCGTCAGCCGGGACGAGGCGGCGCGTCAGGCGGCGGAGCTTCTGGACATGGTTGGCATTGCCGATCCCCTGAACCGCATGAAGCTGCAACCCCATTTCTTTTCCGGCGGAATGCGGCAGCGCTGTGTTATGGCTATCGCACTTGCGCTTTCCCCCAATATTCTGTTCGCGGACGAACCCACTACCGCGCTGGACGTCACCGTGCAGGCCAGAATGCTTGACTTGCTCAAAGATGTTCAGCGGCGGACGGGCATCGGTATTGTTCTTGTGACGCACGACCTCGGCGTGGTCGCACGCGTCGCGGATCGTGTGGCCGTGATGTACGCGGGAAAAATTGTGGAAATCGGCACGGCAGAGGATATTTTTTATGATTCGCGCCACCCCTACACGTGGGGGCTGCTGGGAGCACTGCCTTCTCTCGCCGTGGAAAGCGGGAAACTTCGGGGTATCCCCGGCATGCCTCCTTCCCTTCTGAACCCGCCGGAAGGTGATCTCTTTGCCGAACGCAATGAATACGCTCTGGCTATCGACTACAAACACATGCCGCCGCTGTTTCCCGTGTCGGAAAGCCACAGCGCCGCAACCTGGCTGCTGGACGAGCGCGCACCCCGCGTTTCACCCCCGCCCCACGCCGGAAGGAGGAAGGAATAGAACTGTTTTTTCGGGGCTCTGCCCCGTACCCCGTCGGGGGGAATGATTCCCCCCGATCCCCCTCAATAATAGTATAAATACACTTTTGGCGGGCCTTCCAGTCGACGCTCTGGCAAAAGTCAGGGCTGCTGAAGCCAGCCACGGAATACCGAAATGACCTCCGGCCCCCTGCTTTCCATCCACGACTACCATCAGCACTTCCGCCTGGGCATAAATACCGTGATCCGTGCGGTCAACGGCATTTCCTTCGATATCCGCGCAGGAGAAATTTTCGGCCTGGTGGGGGAATCCGGTTGCGGCAAATCAACCGTGGCGCGCGCGATTATGGGCATGCACACGCCCACGCGCGGCGAAATCTATTTTAAAAATCAGCTCATTTCCGACAAAAAATCCCGGCAGAAGCACAAAAAAGATATCCAACGCAACATGCAGATCATTTTTCAGGATTCCGCCGCAGCGCTCAACCCGCGCATGAGCGTAGAGGAAATTATTGCAGAACCGCTTGTCGTCTGCCGCCTCTGCGAAGGAAAGCGTGAACGCGAAGAACGTATTGCCGGGCTTCTGGAGCTGGTGGGGCTGGAGGCTCGGCTGGCAAAAAAAATGCCCGGTGAACTTTCCGGCGGACAGCGCCAGCGAGTATCCATTGCCCGCAGTCTTGCCGCCCGTCCCGAATTCATTGTCGCGGATGAACCCATCGCCTCCCTGGATGTTTCCATTCAGGCGCAAATTGTTGCCCTGTTTCAGCAATTGCGGGAAGAAAAAAACTTTTCCCTGCTCTTTATCGCGCACGACCTGTCCATGGTGCGCTACCTGTGCGACCGGGTCGGCGTCATGTACGCGGGGAAGCTGGTGGAACTGGCCCCTGCAAAAATGTTGTTTGACAACCCCGTGCACCCCTACACCCGCGCTCTCCTGTCTTCTATCCCGCTGCCTGATCCCATTCTGGAACGCCGGAAGCCCCTCTTTTCCCCACCTTCTCTTGTGATTTCCCCTGAGGACGTCATGACGGAAACAGAAGCGGGACACTTCGTACTTGTGCACGGCATCAAGGAATGATCCCGTGTGAACATGCCGCCTTGTGCAAAAAAACACTTATCTCTGTTCAGAAAAATTAGCTTCGTCATCTTGCCTTTTGCGGCAGGCTTTTGTTATGATGGTCAGAATTGAGTGTGCGGTTCAAGCCGTATTCGCCACAATTATTACTTACTATCCTGCGAGGTTTTCCAACATGCCCCAAAATGTTCTCGTCATCGGAGGTGTGGCTCTCGGCCCCAAGGCCGCCTGCCGTTTCAAGCGTCTTGAGCCCGAAAGCAAGGTCACCCTCATTGATCAGGGCACCATTATTTCCTATGGCGGTTGCGGTATTCCCTATTTTGTCGGCGGCGACGTTGAAAAGGTGGAAGGCCTGCGCTCCACCTCCGCCGGGGTCATCCGTACTCCGGAATTCTTCCGTGACCTGCGCGACGTCGATGTGCAGCTCGGCTCCCGTGCGGTGAAAATCAACCGCAAGGAAAAGACCGTCACTGTAGAAGACGTTGTTACCGGGCAAACCCGCGACATGGCCTATGACAAACTGGTCATCGCCACCGGCAGCAGCCCCAAGGTTCCGCCCATTCCCGGTCACGATCTTGAAAATGTGACCACCGTCACCTGCATTGAAGCAGCCCAGGCCGTGCAGCAACGCTGTGCCGCCCGCAATATTTCCAGCGCTGTCATCGTGGGCGCGGGGTTCATCGGGCTGGAAATGGCCGTGGCCCTTGCCGACCAGTGGGGCATCAAAACCACCGTCATTGAGCTTCTGCCGCAGGTACTGCCTGCCCAGATTTCCCCCAACCTCGCCCGTATGGCCCAGCATGACCTGGAAGAGCTGGGCATTACCGTCATTACCGGAGAACAGGTCAAAGAACTCAAAGGCCAGGACGGTAAGGTCTGCCAGGTTATCACCGACAAACGCGTTATTGATGCGGATGAAGTGATCTTTTCCGTGGGCGTCAGCCCCAATTCACAAATTGCCGCCGATGCAGGGCTGGACTGCCATCCGCGCGGCGGCATCATAGTTGACAAGCACATGCGTACCAACGACCCCGATATCTACGCCGGGGGGGACTGTGTGGTCGTGCCCAACCTGATCACCGGCCAGCCCGCCTATCTGCCCATGGGCTCCATGGCCAACCGCCAGGGCCGCGTCATCGGCACCAACCTCGCCAACGGCGACGCCACCTTTGACGGCGTGGTCGGTTCCTGGTGCGTGAAGCTCTATAAAATGAGCGCCTGCGGCACCGGCCTCACCGAACGCCAGGCCAGACAGGCCGGGTTTGACGCCGTAGGCGTGCCCATGGAACAGACGGACAAGGCTCACTTCTATCCTGAAAAGAGCATGATGACCATTGAAGTGGTCGTAGACAAGCCTACCCGCCGTGTTCTCGGCGTGCAGGGCTTCTGCTCCGACGGTGTTGCCCTCAAGGCCCGCATCGACGCTGCGGCCGCCATGCTTCAGTTCTCCAAACCCACCGTCAACGATCTGGCCAATCTCGAAGTGGCCTACGCCCCGCCCTTTGCGGCGGCCATGGACGTGATCAACACCGCTGCCAACGTGGCGGACAATGTGATCTCCGGCCTGCACAAGAGCATCCTGCCCGATGAATTCATCGATCTGTGGAACCATCGCAAGGAAAACGGCTATGTCTTCCTTGACGTGCGCCCCGGCAAGGGTTCCCTGCCTCTGGCGGAAAAGCACCCCGGCGAGTGGCTGGCCATTCCGCTGGAAGAACTTCTGCCCCGCATCAATGAGATCCCGCGCGACAAAAAGGTGGCACTGATCTGCAACACCGGCTCCCGCGCCTATGACGCGCAGCTCAAATTGCGCCGTCACGGCATCGACACCGTGAACTCCGCAGGCGGCATGCAGACCATGAAGAAACGCGGCGACGAGTTCTAGCCCCTTCCCTTGACGAAAGACTTCTGACACGGAGCGTTCTCCGGGCCTTCGGGTTCGGAACGCTCCGTGTTATGGTCTTGTTTTCTGATTCTCGCGGGAGGAAAAAACAGCCGAGGCCGACCACACATGAACAACCTGAAGTTGAAATTTCTGAGAGATTTTCCCGAATTTCGAGAAAAGGCCTCATATTGGTTCAGCAGTCAATGGAACATCCCTGTAGAAGCCTATCGCGAGAGCATTAAGAGATGTACGGAATGCAAGGATGGCATTCCCCAATGGTATATTTTTGTGGACGAACAAAACAATATTGTCGCCGGGGCGGGAGTCATAGAAAACGACTTTCACGAACGCAAAGATTTAAGCCCCAACGTATGCGCGCTTTTTGTCGAAGAAGCATATCGTAACAGGGGAATAGCGAAACATATGCTCGATTGTATCCGGCGGGATTGGGGCGGACTCGGTTTTGCCCGTCTTTACCTGGTGACGGATCATGCTGCATTTTATGAGAAATGCGGCTGGACATTCCTGACCACAGTGCGGGGAGAGGATGGCCTGCCAGAGCGCATGTATGCAGCCACAACGCTCAAATGATGCCAGCCTGAATTTTGATCTGAACATGGGATTTGCAAAGGCAAACCGCACCATCTATTTTGCCCAAAAACGTAGAATTGCGGCCTGCCGCCACCCCAGAAGCCCACTACAGGCATATTCCCCGTTTTTGCAAAGTGTGTTAACACTCCCCTCCCCCTGGGGATATTTTCAAAATAATACCTCCTCGGAAAGTCTGCTGAGAGAATCGGGCAATAAATCGGAAGAATCATATCTGTTCCAGGTCACGCCTTTGATCTAGAACAAATTAACTTTCATTTTGTATTCCATCCGTTTTTTCGGCATCTGGAGATATCATGGATCACGGCATTCTTTTTGATCACGCCCGCACCGCGCGCATCGGCCTGCCAGAAGCGGTATTATGCGAAGGCAAACCCTTTGAAGCGGTAGAGGATCTGCTCTCCCGCTTCGGCAGGGGGTCGGGCCGCCCCATTCTGTTTACGCGCCTCGCGCCGGACGTTTTCGCCCGAGTGCCCGAAGCCGTGCAGGCGGCGTACGATTATCACCCCCTGTCGCGTACCGCGTTCGGCGACACCCTGCCTGACAAAGCGAAAGGACGGGTCGCGGTCATTTCAGCGGGAACGGCGGACGGTTCTGTCACCTGGGAGGCCGCGCGCACCCTCAACTACCTGGGCATCGCGCACAAGGTCTTTGAAGACTGCGGCGTGGCCGGGCTGTGGCGTCTGGCCGAACGCCTGGACGAGGTCAACCGCTTTGACGCGCTGATTGTCGTGGCCGGACTGGACGCCGCTCTGGCCAGCGTCATGGGCGGGCTTACGTCCAAACCGATTTTTGCGGTTCCCACCTCGGTGGGCTACGGAGCGGCGCGGGGCGGCAATGCCGCGCTGGCGAGCATGCTTTCCAGTTGCGCACCCGGCGTGGCGGTCATGAATATCGACAACGGCTACGGAGCGGCCTGCGCCGCCGCAAGGGTAATAAATTCCTTATGTTTCAACCCACAGCCGCCCCATCTCGCCGACTGACTCCACAACCGACGGACAGGGGTCGTGCGGATTGTCCCTCCCTGAGGGGAGGGGTTACGAAAAAGGATTTCGTCGACTTTGCCGTTTTGTCAAGCCCGCTTTCCCCCTGAAGGGAGAGGTTTCAAACCATAAAGGAATTTTTGATGAGCGACCGCGAACATCTCCGCGAACCCCATGAACATGGCCATGCCCATACCCATGAGCACGGGCAGGCTTCCGGGCACGTTCATGCCCATGAGCACACGGCGCATGAAGCGGGAAGCGTGCTGACGATTCGGGCGTATTCCGGCCTGTCGGGCGACATTTTTCTGGCCGGGCTGCTACGCATGACGGAAATCAGTGAGGAAGAAACAGAAAGGCTTCTTGTTTCCATCATGCCCGAACTGGCTGGAAGTCTGCGCCTGGTGCGGCGGCAGGTGAACCACATCGGCGGCTGGCATGCGGAGGTATCCCTCCCGCATCAGCACGCGCACCGCACCCTGGCTGACATCACCGGGCTGATCGCGCAAAGCGGCATGAGCGACGGGGCAAAACGCCTCTCCACGGAAACTTTCACCCTGTTGGCGCGCGCCGAGGCCACCGTGCATGAAAAACGGCCTGAAGAGGTACATTTCCATGAAGTGGGCGCGTTGGACAGTATTCTTGATATCTGCCTGAGCTGTGAACTTTTTGTCCGGCTGAATCCTTCACGTCTTGTGGTCAGCCCTCTGCCCGTGGCGGACGGCGACGTATGTTGCGCGCACGGCGTTATTCCCGTGCCCGCCCCTGCGGTGCTGGAACTGCTGGAAGGTGTGCCGGTACGGCCCTTTCCGGGGCAGGGGGAAACCATAACGCCCACCGCCATGGCCCTGCTGCGCGCGCTCCATGCCGAATTCGGCCCCTGGCCCGCCATGCTGGTGGAAAAGCGGGCGCTGGTCTACGGTACGCGCGTCTTCCCCGGCGCACCCAACGGCGCGCTTTTCGCCTTGGGCGCAGAAGAAACGGATGCCTGATCAGCGGCCTCAAACATTTTTTCCAACAACGTGCTCATCTGGTACCGCTTGACATTTTCTCCGACACAGGTTTAATCTGCTTCATCGGCACTATTCAACCCTAAGGATTTCTTCATGCTCCGTTCCTCTTCCCGTTCCACGTTCCGCACCATGTTCTGGTGGTGGCGCGTCTCCGACGTGAAGGGAGGAGTGCGCCCCGTCATATTCTGACGACAAAGGCGCGTGAACGTGCCGTTGATCCGATAACCAAAGGTATCACAGCCGCCATCCTCCCCGGAGGATGGCGGCTTTTTTTATTCCCTTTCGACTCCCCCTTTCGCTTCACTCTTTACAACAGCAGGTTTCGCATCATGACAACACAAGCCAACGCCCCTTCCGTCACGCTCACACAATACGCGGCATGGCTCCCGGCGGACATGGACACACCGATCAGTCTTTTCCGCGCGCTCTGCGACACGCACGGCATTCTGCTTGAAAGCGCCGAAGTAGACGGCCGCTGGGGCCGCTACAGCATCCTGGCCTGCGACTTCCGCCTCTTCCTGCATTGCCGAAACGGTTTACTCGCGCTGGACATTCAGGACGAACGCCTTGTCCCGCTGGCCGCGCACGACGGCGCGCCCTTTCTGGACGGTCTGCGCGCGGTGATGCGCGGCATTGAGCTGCGCGCGCCGCAGGGCTTTGATCTGCCTCCCCTGTCCCGCGCGCTGTACGGCTACTTCGGGTACGGCATGGCCGGGCTGTTCACGCCCAAACTCGCAACCTGTCTGCCTCCCGAGCAGGCAGAAGCCTGCCTCGCTCTGCCCGGCACGGTGCTGGTTTTCGATCATCTGTACAACCGGCTGTGCCGAATCAGCCTGGACGAACAGAGCGAGGCCGACGTTCCCTTTGCTCCGCGCGGAGCAAAGGCCCCCACGCCGCGCGTCGGCGCAGTAGAAGCCAATCCCGGCGCGGAAGGCTATATGCAGGCCGTGCGCGAGATCAAGGAAAAACTGCACCGGGGCGAAGCCATCCAGGTCGTGCCGTCCTGCCGCTTCAGCGCGGATTTTTCCGGTGACCCCTTTGAACTGTACCGTCGCATGCGGCGGCTCAATCCCTCGCCTTACATGGTTTACATGGCCCTGCCGGATCTCACGCTGATCGCCTCTTCACCTGAAGTTATGGTGCGCTGTACGGAAGGCAGGCTCCAGCTTTCTCCCATCGCGGGCACGCGCAAACGCGGCGCGGACGATGAAGAAGACAGCCGTCTGGCCGCAGAACTGCGGGAAGACCCCAAGGAACGTGCCGAGCATGTAATGCTGGTGGATCTGGGGCGCAATGATCTGGGCCGCCTGGCCCGTCCAGGTACAGTGAAGGTGGAACGCCTTATGGAAGTGGAGCGCTTTTCCCACGTCATGCACCTCACTTCGCGCATTTCCGCAAACCTGCGCCCCGAACTGGACGCGCTGGACGTGCTGGCCGCCGCCTTCCCGGCGGGCACGGTGAGCGGAGCGCCCAAGATCCGGGCCATGGAAATCATTGCGGAAACCGAAAATATGCCGCGCGGACCCTATGCGGGCTGCATGGGCTGGATCGGGCTGGATCGCGGTTCTGTCAATCTGGATACCGGCATCACCATCCGCAGTATGTGGCTACGGAACGGGCGGATCAACTGGCAGGCGGGGGGCGGCATCGTCCATGATTCCGACCCCGCCCTGGAATGGAATGAAGTATGCAACAAATCCGCCATCATGCGCGCCGTGCTTGATGCCTCGGGAGACACCCATGTTTCTGCTCATCGATAATTACGATTCGTTCACCTACAATCTGGTGCAGGCTTTTTACAGCCTCGGGCAGGAGCCTGTGGTGGTGAAAAACGATGACCCGCGCCTGCTCGAACTGGCCCAGCACCCGGAGCTTGACCGGGTGTGCATTTCGCCGGGGCCGGGCCGTCCGGAGGACGCTGGCCTCTGCCTTGAATTCCTCCGTCTGCTCGACCCCGCCGTGCCCGTGCTCGGTGTCTGCCTCGGGCACCAGATTCTCGGCGTCTTTGGTGGCGCGCGCGTGGCGGAAGCCCCTTTTGTCATGCACGGCAAATGTTCGGACATCGTGCACGACGGCACGGGGTTGTTCCGGGGCTTGCCCAACCCTATGCGGGTGGGGCGCTACCATTCCCTCGCCGTCTATCAGGATGAACATCAGGAGAATAGAACCCTGTTCACGGCCACGGCCCACGACGCCGAGGGCGTGGTCATGGCCTTACGCTACAAGGACCGCCCCTGGGTTGGCGTGCAGTTCCACCCGGAATCCGTGCTCACGCCTGACGGCGTGCGGCTGCTCGGCAACTTCCCGCAGGAAATTCTGCCGGAAGGGCACGGAGTGAACAGCATCGACGCCATCCTGGAAAAACTGGCCTCCGGCGCGGATCTCGGAGCGGACATGGCGGCGGCGGGATTTTCCGCGCTCATGGACGGCGCGATGACTCCGGCTCAGGCAGGGAGTTTCCTTATGGGCCTGCGCATGAAAGGGGAAAGCCCGCTGGAAATGGCGCACGCCACACGGGCGGCGCTGGCCCGCGCCGTGCGCGTGGACGGGCTGGAAGGCCCGTTCATTGAAGTGGTGGGCACCGGCGGCGACCGGCGCTCTTCTTTCAACTGCTCCACAGGCACAGCCCTGACCCTGGCGGGCATGGGATACAAGGTAGTCAAGCACGGCAACCGCGCAGTATCGTCCAAGAGCGGAAGCGCCGATGCTCTGGAAGGTCTGGGCATTCCGCTGGACATCGCCCCGGAAGACGCTCCGGCCATGTTGCGCGAGCGCAATTTCGTCTTCCTCTTTGCCCAGCGCTTCCACCCCTGTTTCCGCAATATTGCTCCTCTGCGCCGGGAAATGGGTATCCGTACCCTGTTCAACCTGCTCGGGCCGCTGATCAATCCGGCCCGCCCCTCGCATATTCTGCTGGGCGTGGCCCGTCCCGACCTGCTGCGCCTCATGGCGGAAACCCTGGCCCAGTCCCCGGTGCGGCGCGCCGCCGTGGTCTGCGGGGCGGGTGGCTACGATGAAATCACTCCCATGGGCGTCAACGAAATGATCCTGCTCCGGGACGGCGAACTGAGCCCCTTTATCCTCAACCCCGCCGAGTTCGGCATCGCCCCCTGCGCGCCGGAAGACCTCGTCGTATCCAGCAAGGAAGAAGCCGTCAACGTACTGCGCGAACTGCTGAATGGCGGCGGCCCGGCCGCCATGCGCGATATGCTGACGCTCAACGTGGGCATGGGTATCCATCTGCTGGAAGACCGGCTCCCGCTCGCTGCCTGCATGGCCAAGGCGCGCGAGGCTCTGGCTTCCGGCGCGGGAGGGAGGGTTCTCCATGCAGCCTGAAAACCATCCTGCATCGCGGCCTGAAGGCGAATCCGGCGGACTGCTGGCGGCCTTCCGGGCTGAAAAGGAAAAAGAAATAGCCGCCCTGATCCGGCAGGAACAAGAAGGGCGTTTTCCTGCTCCTCTGTGCGCGGTCCGCCCGTCTTTCCGCGCCGCCCTGACGGCTCCGCACGGCGGAATTCTTCCGGTCATTGCGGAATACAAGCGGGCCTCTCCCTCACGCGGGAATATCCGGATCGACCTCTCTCCCGAAGATGTCGCCGGGCGTTACGCCGCCGCCGGAGCAACCTGCCTTTCCGTCCTGACGGAAGGTTCGCGCTTCAAGGGAGAACTCGGTTTTCTCCCCCGTATGGCTTCCGCCGGGCTGCCCCTGCTGCGCAAGGACTTCATCCTTGACTCCTTGCAGGTGCGGGCCACGGCGGCCACGCCCGCGTCGGCCCTGCTGCTCATCGTCCGCCTCACGCCCGACGCGCGAATTCTGCGCGAGCTACGCGAGGAGGCGGAGCGCTTTGGCATGGATGTCGTGGTGGAAATTTTCAACTCCGAAGATCTGGCTCTGGCCCGGGAATCCGGCGCGCGCATCATTCAGGTCAATGCCCGTGACCTCGACACCCTGCGCATGGACAGAGACGCCTGTCTGAGCATGGGGGCAGCCCGGCGGGACGGCGAGCTCTGGATCGCGGCCAGCGGCATGTCGGAACAGGAGCACCTGCGGCGCGCGGCAGAAGCTGGGTTTGACGCCGTGCTCATCGGCTCCGGTCTTATGGCCGACACCGATCCCGGCGCGGCGCTCGCCCGCCTTACAGGAAAAAAGGTTGTCAAACAGACAGGAGAGGCAGACGCATGATCGTCAAAATCTGCGGCATGCGCGATCAGGAGGCGCTGGATGCGGCAAGCTCCTGCGGTGCGAACATGGCCGGATTCATCTTTGCGCCGGGCAGTCCCCGCTTCCTTGCTCCCGATGAAGCGGCCCGGCTGAACAGTGGCCCACTCTTGCGCGTGGGCGTGTTTACCCAATGTTGTTTCGGAGATGACGCCGGGGGCGACGCGACCGCCGATCTGGCAGAATCCATTCTGGATATTGCGGCCCGTGCGCGGCTGGATTTCCTTCAGTTGCACGGCTGTCAGCCGGAGTCTTTAGCGGAAGAACTGGCCGTACGCTTCGGCGCGGAACGCCTTATCCGGGTATTCTGGCCGCAACGTTACGCTGACAGGCAGGATCTGGAACGCGCCCTGCAAGAAGCCGCTCCCCGCGCGGGCCTCTTCCTGCTCGACGCGGGAACCAGCAGCGGCGGGCATGGCGTGCAACTGGACGCAGATTCCCTTGCAGGGCTGAAGGCTCCGCGCCCCTGGCTGCTGGCCGGGGGGCTGACGCCCGCCAATGTTGCGGACGCCATAGCCCGGTGCCGCCCCGGCGGCGTGGATCTCAATTCCGGTCTGGAGTCCACTCCTGGCCACAAATCACCCGAACTCATCCGCGCCGCTTTGGCTGTACTGGGGAGAGAACAACAGGTTGAGGTAACGCGATGAATTTTCCGTATCCACAGGCTTGGCGGCAACGTTTGTTGCCGCAAGGGCAGCCCGTGTTCCACACGGGCAAAAGGCACCATGTACCCACGGCTGGCTACGCTGTGTCTCGCGTGGCTTCGCCACTCTCGACCGCGCTTCGCGAAACATTACTTCCGCTCCTCGCCCCCCTCCATGCCGCGTTACCACGCGGCGGGGGGTCGTCGCTCCAAGCTCGCTAACGCTCGC
>JAEXGX010000433.1 GCA_023450535.1 Pseudomonadota bacterium
TGCCCGAACAGTTCCGACTCCAGCAAGGTCGGGCTGAGGGCGGGACACAACACTGTCACCAGCGGCCCTTCCCAACGCGAGGAAAGATAATGCAGGCGCTGTGCGGCAAGCTCTTTACCCGTGCCCCGCTCTCCAAGCACCAGTACCGGACGCTCCGCTCGCGCAACGCGGGCCACCCGTTCCTGAAATGCCAAAAAAATATCCGATGTGCCCAGTGCATCCGTGACAAAACTTCGCATAATTCCACCATTATTTAGTTTTTAAAACCGATTATGAGTGAAATGCACCCATTTTAGAATGATTTTTTTGTCCATGACTTCCTTCATATCTCTCTATCATTTTGAAATTACACTAATTCATTCAATATGGCACATATCGCGCATAAACCGATATGCCGGGTATTCCGGCTCATCCAGCACCGTCATTCTCATGGAGGTCAATATGAGTATTTTTTCCCGCTTCAAGGACATTATCAGTTCCAATATCAACAGTATGCTTGACGATGCGGAAGATCCGGAAAAGTTGATCCGGCTCATGCTGCGTGAAATGGAAGAAACCCTGGTTGAACTCAAGTCCGGCTGTGCGGCCACCATGGCCGAAGCGGGCAAGGCCGCGCAGGCCGAGCGCGAGGCGGAGGAAGAAGTCGCCCAGTGGGACAAACGGGCGGAACTTGCTCTGCGCGCAAAGCGGGAAGATATGGCCCGGGAGGCTCTGGCGGAAAAGATCCAGGCCCAGGAACGGCTGGCCCAGCTCACCAAGAACAGGGAAGAATACGAATGCCTGGTGGATAAGTGCCGCGAGGATATCCACACTCTGGAAGAACGCATCACCAATACCCGCGATCGCCAGCGCCTGCTGGTGGAACGGCACAATCAGGCCCGCATGCGCCACCAGGCGCACCGCACCATCAATGCAGCAGACAATTCCGACGCCATGCGCCGCTTTACCGACCTTGAACAGCGCATCAACCGGATGGAAAACGAAGCTGAACTCAGCGCACCCCGCCCCGCTCCGCATTCGGCATTCCGCGACATGGAACGGGATGCCGCTATTGACGAAGAATTGGACGCGCTCCGGCGCAGAATGGGGGAATAGCTCCTGTTCCGGCGGAGGCCCAGGTTCCGCCGGAAAAAGGCTTGCCCGCTCCGAATGACAACATTAAGATGGGCAAATGCTGTTGTGTGGGCTATTGTGCCCTGTCTCCCCCCGTGGGGGCCAGCCTCAACCATAAGGAACTTTTGATGAAAGTTCTGCTCATTATCATCATTTGCCTGCTCGCCGCCGGTCTGGTTGCCCTGTTCTATGCCCTCAAGGCATTGACCCGCAGAGAATATCCCGCCAATCCGCCCCGTATGGCGAATTCCCCTGCCTCACCGGATACGCCGGACGATGACGAAGCAACGTTGCAGGATATGGTCAGGATTCTGGAAAAACTGGAAAAACGTGTGGACGTGCTGGAAACATTGCTGGACCGGCATATGGCTCCGCACCCGGGTTCCGACACCGGAACATCTTCTACCCGCGACGGAACGCTCCGCTAAGCAAAAAAGCCTGCTTTTTCAGGAGAGTCGAAAAAATCAGGAACAAGTCGCGGCTTAGACAGCGCAAACTCCGCAAAGCGAGCTTTGTCATCAATCTGGAAAAGCTTGCTTTTTCGGGGCTTATCTCTGCTCTTTTTATCCTTAGGAAGCTTCACTTCCACGGCTAATGGTGCCCCGCCGGAGGAAATGATAGTTCTGCTGTCTTTATCCGTACAGCTAAAGCTCCCCCCGATCCCTCTCAATATATCGGGGAGATACAAAATAGAGCTAACAACCTCCAGAGCTTTTCAACGTGAAATTATCTTGAACATTTCTCCACTGGAGCCGTCATGATTTTCAATATCCATCGCGCCCCGGACGGTATGCTCCTTGGCGTATGCAAGGGCATCGCCCAATCCCGGAATCTGCCCGTGCCCGCCGTGCGGCTGGCGGTCGTGGCTCTGACCATGGTTACAGGCTTCTGGCCCGGTATCGCGCTGTATATTCTGGCAGCCGCGCTCATGGAAGCGGCAGCCCCGCAACAAGGGGGCTTTTCCGAAGAAGAACGCTTCCGCCCGGATTCACGCGCCGGGCGCGCCCGTCTTATGCGGGATCTGAAAGAGCGCATTCTGCGTATGGATAAGCGCATCCAGCGTATGGAGGATCAGGTGGTGCGCCCCGATTTCCACTGGGACAAACGGTGGGACAAACGCATATAGCTCACTCCAGCCACAAAAAAACGCGCTATGGCCGCAACCGCCTGTCTGTACACCGCTTTTGCAGAAGAAGCCAGAAATAGCG
Organism: Pseudomonadota bacterium; assembly: GCA_023450535.1. GTDB lineage: Bacteria > Desulfobacterota > Desulfovibrionia > Desulfovibrionales > Desulfovibrionaceae > Mailhella. The sequence goes on from JAEXGX010000433.1 coordinate 2,322, forward strand.
GGGGGGCTCTTCCGGCCGGAGAGGCGCATCTGCCGAAAAGGCTGCTTCTGGAAGATGAGCGTCTGCTTTTTCCCTCGGAACAAGGTCCGGTGTGTTGAAAAATGCTTCCAAGGTCCGGTTCAGGCTCAGCCGATCTTGTGCAGGCAGAGTCAGACTTCCCTGCTTTTCCTTTTCCGCTTCAGTACTGCCCGCACGCAACGCTTCCACAACGCATATCTGAACCCTGCGGCGCGGCATGAACACAACGAGATTGAGCAGAAGATCCCGCAACGCCGCGAAAAATGTACGGAAGAAATCCGGCGTTTCCAGCAGGGCGTCACCCTGCCGCTTTTCAGTGCTGTTTCTTTTGCCCCTTCGACTGCCCCAGCGGCTGAAGGACGACCCCCACAGCCCGCCTGTGCGTACCAGAACCGCCCGGCATTCCGGAGCCTCTTCCAGCAAATGCCAGGCCCCGCCGTTGGAGCCGAGATGTTCCTGCCCGTCTGAGGTCAATCTGCCTGAGGGATACAGCAATACGCAATCCCCTGCGCGCAACGCTTCCGCCGCCCGGCGCAAGCCCTCGCGCACGGCCCGCGCCGCAGCCCGGCGATCTCCCCGCGCCGCATTACCGACATCGGGAATATACACCGGCCGTACCAGAGAAACCACCTGCCGGATAAGCGGCCTGCCCGCCTGCCCTTCGTCTGCCAGCGGGCGCGGGCGGTAGCGCCACAACAGGGCGGAAAGAATAACCGGATCAGTCAAAGACGGATGAGATGCCAGAAACAGAATGGGGCGGCCGTCATCCCTCGCGTCCAGTTCTTTCAGTCCGCGAAGTTCAATCTTGTAGCGCAGGCTCAGACAGGCCCGTACAAAAAAGGCCAGCGCGCCGAACAACACACCACTCCTGCGTGCTGTGAAGCCTCCCTGCTCATTACCCCACCCTTTATCTGGCCCTTTATCTTGCAGACGCGCCATGGCGCGGGCGAAAACCCAGGCCGCAGCCAGAGCCAGCAGGCCGAGCACGGCATGGGCCTGTGAAGGCGGCAGTAGAGAAAGCGCGTAATAAACCGGTCCGGCCAGCATGATGCCGCTGAAGACAAGGCAATTATCCAGTCCCAACACCCGCCCCTTGCAATCCGAAGCGGGACGCACCTGAATGAAACTGGTCAGAGGAATGAGATAGATGCCCCCGCAGACCCCGGCACAGGTATAGAGGGCCAACAAAAAGACATAACGTGCCGCGCCGGGCAAAAGGGTTACCGCTGAGGCCAGGCAGAGCAGCAGCCCCATTCCAAGACAGGCCGGCACAAGCCAGCGCTTCCAGTTTTCCGGCGTGCCGCGCGCAGCGATTAAAGAACCCATACAGATGCCTGCAAGCAGGGCGCCGGGCATGAGGCTTGTCGCACTGTGTGAAAAGCCCAGTTCCAGTTCGCCCAACGCATTGATCTCCAACAGCAGCAGCGAAGAGAGAAAATAAAAAAATACTTCGCCCCACACGGCGAGAAAGAGCGGCATATCCCGGCGCAATTCCTTCAATTGGGCCGGGATATCCAGCACCGCAAGGCGGGGAAAGGGAGCGGAACTTCCTGCCGCCGGGCGGCGCGGCACAAAGACGGAACTCAGCACTCCGGCCAGAGCGACAAAGACCACTCCGCAGGCGAGGAGCAGCACCCCCCATGCCGGACGGGCGAATCCCAGTTCCGCAGTACGCCCTCCTCCCACGTCCAAAACTACCCCGGCCAGGGATATGCCCAGGAGAATGGATGCCGTGGTGCACAACTTGAACAGAGCATTGACCCGGGGCACGGCCCGCGCGGGAAAAAGCTCAGGGATAGAGCCATTGAGCGCCGGACTGAACAGCGTGGAGGAGAGGCCCATACAGAACAGCATGGCGGCGAGTCCGGCCCAGTTCAGCGTGACAAGCCCCCAGGCTCCGGCAAACATGGCGGCAAGTTCCAGCAGCTTTGCTCCGATCACCAGATTCTTTTTGGGATAACGATCCGCCAGCCAGCCCGTCCACAAAGAAAACAACGCAAACGGCAGGGAAAACAAAAAAGTGCCCCAGGCGGGAAAGGCGGCGTTGCCCGCTGCCAGCGCCAGCAGTAATGCCCCCTGCTTGAAGAAGTTGTCATTGAAGGTGCCCATAACATAGCACAAGCCGAGCGTAAACGCCCGGCGGGAAAGAGAAAGCTTGCGAAACGCCGAAGACGCGGCAATGACCTCGGATTGCGGGGAAGGCTCAACAGAAGACATGGCATTCCTCATTTTTATGCGCAAAACAGGAATAGCCGCATGTGAAATGCGGTTACTCCAGAATGGGAGGGCGTCGCGGCGCCTTCAGCCGTTGCGTAACATGCCTCACGGATAAAGAGAGCGGAGATAGCCATTCTCCGCTCGATCCCCGGAACAATTTCAAAATGCAGAACATCGTAGTATCCTGGGCATGTATGATTTCAAAAACAACTTACCCTGACAGGGCGCTTGGCTCGGCTTCGCTGTGTGTTTCCAAATCGAGATACCCCAAAGCGGAAATTGCGCCAACGCACAAGAATGATACGTATTTTCAGCGAGTTCCGTTTACTTCTGCGAGCATCTGTTCCGCATAGTTTTTGACCTGCCCCATCACGGAAAGGGCCAACTCAAGGTTAAGTGTATAAAAGACCTCTCGCCCGCGTTTGGTCGGGACAAGCATCCCCACCTGTTCCAGGGCATTGACGTGATGCGACACGGCAGTTCGGCTCAGCGGAAAACAGTCAACAATGGCCTTGAGTCCGATTTCTTCCCCCGGCTCAAAGAGCAAAAGGATTTTCTGGCGAGTAACATCGCCCAAGGCTGAAAAAACATATGCAATAGATTCCCATTCCGGGGGCAGTTGTTCAATATAGCGCTTGTTCATAGTTAAAAAAATATGTTCCCTAATTAACTTCAAACGTTTCGCAAGGTGCCATCCTGGCCACCCTTCCGTACTTCATCACCCGGCACACGGCCGGACGCAACATCCGTTTTCCCTTCCTTCTCCGTATCCCAATTGCAATACGGGTTCTGAGCCAGTTCCACATTCAAGTAGCGAGACAGGCGGCTGACTTCATCTCCCAGCCAGTCCGGTTTTTCAAATTCCTGATCTTCGCTCTTCAGTTCAATTTCAGCCACAATGAGGCCGCTGTTTGCGCCGAGAAATTCATCGACTTCCCACACTGCTCCCTTTTCCTCAAAGGTGTAGCGGTATTTTTCAATAATCTCTCCGGGCGAAAGCGCACTCAGCATGGCCTTCGCATCCTCCAGCGGCACGGAATACTCAAATTCCTCCCGGGAAATCACTCCGGACTTGATCTTGACGGTGAGAAAGCCCTTACTTCCCGCAACACGCACTCGTACTACCCGATCCGAAGTACGGGCAAGGTAGCCCTGCCGGTATGCCACAGGCTCCGCCCGGCCACGCCAGCCGTCGCCTTTGACCAGAAATTTGCGTTCTATTTCTCTGTGCATGGCGCCCTCCGGCTCTTCCGTCCAAGACAAAAGTTATTGCACTCTAACAGGGGCAAGGCGAACGGACAAGTCGGATACGATACCAAAATTAATTTCTCCAAACTTTCGCCATGTATTAATCCCCATACCCCTCCGCTTGATGAAAATCCCTCTTTGAGGGTTTGCTCCCCCCGACAAAGACAATACGGGCGGGGAGTCGCCCCCCCGCCCGTATATATCTCTCAACCATACCTTTAAAATAAGGTCTAGTTGGCTTCGTCCATCTTCTGCTTGAGCAAATCACCCAACGTGGTCACCACTTCGTTGTTGCCGGACTGGTAATCCTTGGGCTTGCGGCGTTCGTCGTCATCCTTGAGTTGCTTGACGGAGAGGCCGAGACGGCGTTCGTCAGCGCTGACATGGATAATCTTGGCCTGCACGCTGTCGCCTTCCTTGTACAGTTCGGCGGGGGATTTGACCTTCTTGCCCAGTTCGGTGACATGGATCAGGCCTTCAATGCCTTCTTCCACTTCCACGAACAAACCGAAGTCCGTCACATTGGTCACTGTACCGGTCACGATGTTACCCACAGGGTAACGGGTAGGCACGGAACTCCACGGATCTTCAGCCAACTGCTTCATGCCCAGGGTGAACTTTTCGTTCTCCTGATCCACAGTGAGCACCTTGGCCTGAACCACGTCGCCAACCTTGTACATTTCGCCGGGGTGACGCAGCTTCTTGGTCCAGGAAATGTCAGACACATGGATGAGGCCGTCAATGCCGTCCTCAATACCGATGAACATGCCGAATTCGGTGATGTTCTTAATCGTGCCTTCAATAACCGTACCTTCGGGGAAGCGTTCGCCCACCAGTTCCCAGGGATTCGGCTTGACTTGCTTCATGCCCAGGGAGATGCGCTTCTTCTCGCTGTCTACGCCGAGGATGACCACTTCCACTTCATCGCCCTGATGCACCATCTGAGACGGGTGGCGCAGCTTGCGCGTCCAGGACATTTCGGAAATGTGAACCAGCCCTTCCACGCCGGGTTCGAGTTCCACGAACACGCCGTAGTCCACCAGGTTGGTCACCTTGCCGTTGTGGCGGGAGCCTTCGGGGAAGCGGGCGGTGATGTCCTGCCAGGGGTCGGGCACCAGCTGCTTGAGGCCAAGGGAAACTTTCTGGTTTTCCTTGTCAAAGGACAGCACCTTGAGTTCGAGTTCCTGACCCATCTGCACCATTTCGCGCGGATGGCGGATACGCTTCCAGGACATGTCGGTGATGTGCAGCAGGCCATCAAGGCCGCCGAGGTCGACAAACACGCCGTACTCAGTGATGTTCTTAACCTTGCCCTTGACAATCTGTTCTTCAGCGAGCGTCTGGAGGAGGGCGGAGCGTTTGGTGTCGCGTTCTTCTTCAAGCAGCACGCGGCGGGACACGATCACGTTGCTGCGGCGACGGTTGATCTTGAGCACGCGGAATTCGTACTCCTGATTCACCAGGGCATCCATGTCCGGCACGGGGCGCAGATCCACGTGAGATCCGGGCAAAAAGGCTTCCACACCGCCGAGATCGACCGTATAGCCGCCCTTGATGCGACGGGTAATCGTGCCCTTGATCACGCCGTTCTTTTCCAGCATATCTTCGAGCTGATCGAAGATCTGCATGCGCTTGGCCTTTTCGAACGAAAGGGTGATGGTCCCGTCCATTTCGTTCTTACGAGCCACATACACGTTCACGTGGTCGCCCACGTTGACCATGATGTTGCCCTGGGCGTCGCGAAATTCTGCGGCCGGAATCTGGCCTTCGGACTTGAAGTTCACGTCCACCAGGACGTTGTCATCATCCACGCGCACAATCACGCCTTCGACAATGGAACCTTCTTCAAGGTCGCCCATGTCGGAAGACACGTAATTGTCCAGCATGCTCGCGAAGTCCAATTCCGCGTCGACTTGGTTTTCCATGGTTTCTTTGGCAGTTGCCATACAAGATCCTCCAGACCTCATCACAAAATTTCCGTCTCTTGCAAGACGGGTCAGTGTTTATAGCAGATCAATCAAGCGGGCACAAGCCTTTTCCGGGGTTCCCGGCCATGCTGCACGGCATGCAGATAGCCCCGTGTTATAACGCTTATTTGCCGTTTTTTTAAAAGGCATTCCCTTTTCCATTCCATACTTTAATAAAATTCTCTTTAACTTCCGAATCTCACTCTTGCCAGTACGTTAAACGAAATGGCACACTCAGGAATTCGCGGCGCGGCAAGAAAAGAACGCCGTTGCCCTGCCACGCTGCTTCGAGAGGCTTGCCATTGCCCGCGCTCTCGTCTAAATTTTACGGAGCCGCGATTCAGGAGCCTTTTCATGTTCCAGCCCACGTTCCGCCCCATACGCATTCTCTTCCCTGCACTGCTCTCCCTGCTGCTTCCTGTGGGGGGATGTTCCCTCTCGTCCGAAAATGATGAACTCCCGGCAGAAGACGAGCAGGTTCAGACAGTGAACACTTCCGCCCTGGAAGAAGAATTACAGGCCCTGCAACGGCGTGTGGAATTTCTGGAAGACAAACTGGTTCCAGGCAAGAAAGTCGAGCCTGCACTTCCCGCGCCAAGCGCGCCATCCCGCCCGAAAAGCGAACCTGCGGCCAAAAAGACGGCCTCTGCATCTCCGCCTGCCCCTTCAGCTCCTGCAACGCCCGTCCCTCCGGTCATGCCTTCCGGAGATATGAGCGCAGACTCAGGCAAGCCCGGAGCACTGCCTTCCCCCTATTCTCCCGCTCCCGCGCAGGAAACCGCCGGGCTTCCCCTTGTTTCCGGCACACCCTCCCTGCCCCGCGTGACCGAGAGCACTCCGGCGACTCCTGTTCCCATCACCCCGCCCACGAGTGCGCCGGCCAAAACCGAACAGAACGCTTACGACATGGCGCTGGAATTATATCGTACCGGTCGATTCGCTCAAGCGGAAACCGCCTTTCGAGCCTTTCTTGAAGCGTACCCGAACAGCCGCCTGACGCCCAACGCTCTGTACTGGAGAGGAGAAACTTTTTACTCGCGCGGCATGTTCAGCGATGCCATCTTTGCCTTCAAGGACGTACAGGCCCGCTTCCCCCGCCACGCCAAAACCCCCGACTCGCTGCTCAAGACGGCCATGGCCTACTCCAAGCTCGGAGACAAACAGAACGCCGAACTGCACCTGACCGTATTGCGGGAAGACTGGCCGAAATCAGAAGCCGCAACCCGTGCAAAACAGTTGGGCCTGTTCTGAGTCCAGATTTATGGAAACAGAGGAAAACGGGAGCGCACTGGACAAGCTGAACGAAGAACAGCGTGCGGAATACTGGGCAACGCTTGCCTTGCGCAGAACCAAAGGACTGGGCGCGCGCAGTGTATGCCGCTTGCTCCGGCACTTCGGATCAGCTTACATGGCAGTCTATGCCGTGCCGCGCTGGCGGGAAGCCGGGCTTGATCCGCAGAAGGGAGCGTCCCTGTCTGGTGGCGAGTGGCGCAGGGAAGCCCGTCCCGAGTGGGAAGATGCCCGAGATCTTGACGGCGAAATTCTGCTTTGGACAGACCCCCGCTACCCCTCCCTGCTACGAGAACTCCCGGACGCTCCGTCCGTACTGTATGCACGGGGCAATCTTAACCTGCTGCTTCATCCCTGTGTGGCCGTGGTCGGTTCACGCAGTTGCACGCGCAGCGGGCTGGCCCAAAGCGCAGCCATAGCACGGGAGTTCGCGGCCTGCGGCATTACCGTGGTTTCAGGCATGGCCCGTGGCATTGACCGGGCAGCGCACGAGGCTGCATTGGAAGAAAAAGGCTCTTCCATCGCTGTGCTCGGTTCGGGCGTGGACGTCATCTATCCCCGCCAATGCACAGCTCTGTACCGCGTCTTATGCGACAAAGGGCTTGTACTCAGTGAATTTCCTCCCGGTACCCTGCCGCAGGGGCCGTTCTTTCCCATCCGTAACCGGATCATCAGCGGCCTTTCCCTCGGCGTCGTCGTGGGAGAAGCAGCACTCAAGAGCGGCAGCCTGGTCACGGCCAAAATCGCGCTGGAACAGAACCGCTCTGTTTTTGCCCTGCTTCCCCCGGCTGAGGGTTCCGCCCCGTTGAGTGCGCCCCTGAGCGAGGGTTGCGAATATCTGATCGCTCAGGGAGCCAAAGCCGCGCGCGGCGCGCGGGAAATTCTGGCAGATATCCTGCCCCAGCTCCGCGAAACTCCGCCGCGTCTTATGCAGCCAACACCTTGTCCGACCGTACGGACGGCAGCGCATCCCGAATTTTCGCTTTATCCGCGCACAGCGGCCCGCCCCATCCCCTCACCTGACAACTCTGGATATGACGGCGGATATGGCGGACATGACGCTTCAGCAAATGACTCTCCGGCG
>JAEXGX010000015.1 GCA_023450535.1 Pseudomonadota bacterium
GGACGGGCCTTGAGCTGGGCCGCAAGTTCCGCAAGTTCCTGCCGCTGCTCCTGAAGCAGCTTCAGGCTATTCCAGCCGGTAGCCGCTTCAATGCGGCGCACCCCGGCGGCCACGCCGGACTCGGAAAGAATAACGAACGCACCCGCCTGCCCGGTACGGGACAGATGTGTGCCCCCGCACAGTTCCACGGAAGCCGGGTCACTTCCAGCTTCACCCACGGAAACCACGCGCACCGTGTCGCCGTATTTTTCATCGAACAGTGCCATAGCGCCGGAGCCTACGGCCTCGTCATGCGCCATTTCTTTGGTGGAAACAGGGTAATCCGCCAGAATGAGGCGGTTCACCTCCGCCTCGATGGCGGCCAGTTCATCCGGCTTCACCGCCGCAATATGAGAAAAGTCAAAGCGCAGACGATCCGGCGCGACCAGCGAACCGGCTTGGTGCACATGCGTGCCCAACACCTTACGTAAAGCGGCGTGCAGCAGATGCGTGGAAGTATGGTTGCGGGCGGAAGCCATGCGCGCGCCCTCCTGCACCGTCAGTTTTACTTCCTGATCGGGCAGAATTTCGCCTTCCTTCACTTCCACATGATGGGCGATAATCTTTTGCAGGGGCTTGATGGTATCGATTACTTCAGCTTTCCCGCCAGGGAATTCCAGCAGCCCGGTGTCGCCGCTCTGGCCGCCTGATGCGCCGTAGAACGGCGTGCGTCCGGTAATCACATAGCCTCTGGAAGCGGCGGGAAGAACGTCTACCGGCAGGGCTTCTTCATCCAGCAGAGCCACGATACGGCTCTCGCCGCACAGCGAGTCGTACCCGAAGAACTCGGACTGTACACCTTCATCCTGAAGCGCCCGGAAACGGGCCAGCACATCATTGCCGCTTTTATCCTTGCGGGCGGCACGGGCACGTTCCTTCTGTTCCTTCATATGTCCGGCAAAACCTTCGGTATCCACGGAAAAGCCGCGCTTAACAGCCACGTCCTCCACGATATCAAGGGGGAAGCCGTAGGTGTCATAAAGCCGGAAGGCCACTTCGCCGGAAACCTCTTTACCGCCCGCTTTTTCCAGCGCGGCCAGCTCCTCTTCCAGTAAGGCCAGCCCCTTGTCCAGAGTCAGGCGGAAACGATCCTCTTCCTCGTGCACTACACGCTCAAGAAATTCGGCGTTGCCCTTCAGCTCGGGATACGCGTCACCCATCAGATCCACGACCTTGGACACGGACTTGTACATGAAAGCTTCGTGCAGGCCCATGAGAGTACCGAAGCGCAACGCACGGCGGATGAGACGGCGCAGTACGTAGCCGCGCCCTTCATTCGAGGGCAAAATGCCTTCGGAAATAAGAAAAGCAGCGGCGCGGCTGTGGTCTGCGATGACGCGCAGGGCGGTGTCCACATCGTTGGTGTCCGGCGCGCTGTGACTATAGCTCACTCCCGCGATGGAAGCAGTGTATTCGATAAGTTCAAGGAACAGATCGCAGTCAAAGTTGGAGCGTTTGCCCTGGCACACTGCGGCTACGCGCTCCAGCCCCATGCCAGTGTCGATGTTGGGATGTTCCAGCGGCACGCGGCGGCCGTCCGGCAGTTGATCAAACTGGGTGAACACCAGGTTCCAGATTTCCAGAAAACGGTCACAATCACACTTGCCGATGCCGCAATCCGGGCCGCAGGCCATGTCTTCGCCCTGATCGATGTAAATTTCCGAACAGGGGCCGCAAGGGCCGGTGTCGCCCATGGTCCAGAAATTATCCTTCTCTCCCATGCGGGTGATGCGATCCGGAGTCAGACCGGCGATCTTCTGCCACAGTTCAAACGCTTCATCGTCCTCGCGGAACACGGTGACATAGAGCTTTTCCCTGGGCAGACCGAGTTCCTCGGTGACAAACTGCCAGGCCCAACGAATGGCGTCTTCCTTAAAATAGTCGCCGAAAGAGAAATTCCCCAGCATTTCAAAAAAAGTGTGGTGGCGCGCAGTGCGGCCCACATTTTCCAGATCATTGTGCTTGCCGCTCACGCGCAGACACTTCTGGGCCGTGGCAGCGCGCTTGTACGAACGGATTTCCTGCCCGAGAAAGCACTTTTTGAACTGCACCATGCCCGCATTGGTGAACAGCAGGGTCGGGTCGTCTCGCGGCACAAGAGAGGAGGAAGCCACCACGGCGTGGCCTTGTTTATTGAAGAAGTCCAGATATTTTTGACGAATTTCCTGAGCGGTGAACATATGTCTCCCCAAAAGAAAAGCGCCCCGGACAAAGCCGGGACGCCGGTTGAACAGCATTACATATCGAAATCTTCTTCGCTCATGCCTTCACCGGGCATGCCGTCCACATCGTCGGGCCCCCCGGCAGCAACACCCTGCCCGTCAGCAACTCCCAGATGTTCGATCAGCTTGCGCTCGATTTCATCGCGCAGTGCACGGTTTTCCTCCAGCATGGCGCGTACGTTTTCGCGGCCCTGGCCGAGCTTTTCCGCCCCGTAGGCGAACCAGGCCCCGCTCTTGTCCACGATGCCCGCTTCTACCGCCATATCCAGCACTTCGCCGGAGCGGGAAATGCCCGTACCCCACACGATGTCAAACTTCGCTTCGCGGAAGGGCGGAGCCATCTTGTTTTTGACCACCTTGACGCGGGTAAGAGAGCCGTAAGCTTCGTCCTTGTCCTTCAGTGTCTGGATGCGGCGGATGTCCATACGCACGGAGCTGTAGAATTTCAGCGCATTGCCGCCCGTGGTGGTTTCCGGACTGCCATAACCCATCTGACCGATTTTCATGCGGATCTGGTTGATGAAAATAACCGAGGTGCGGGATTTGTGAATGGTGCCGGTGAGCTTGCGCATGGCATGGCTCATGAGGCGGGCATGCCCGCCCACCTGACTTTCACCCATAACTCCCTCAAGTTCCGCCTGGGGGATGAGCGCGGCCACAGAGTCGATGACCACCAGATCCACCGCGTTGGAACGCACCAGCATGTCGGCGATATCCAGCGCCTGTTCGCCATGATCGGGCTGGGAAATGAGCAATTCATCAATCTTCACGCCCAGGCGGGCGGCATAGTTGGTGTCCAGCGCATGTTCGGCGTCCACAAAGGCTGCCGTACCCCCCATTTTCTGACATTCGGCAATGATATGCAGGGTCAGCGTGGTCTTGCCCGAAGATTCGGGGCCGTAAATTTCCGTCACGCGGCCACGCGGGATGCCGCCGATGCCAAGGGCGAGATCCAACCCGATGGAACCGGTGGGAATAACCGGAACACGTACATGGGCGTCGTCGGAAAGCTTCATGACGGCGCCCTGTCCATATTTGCGTTCTATGGTGGACAAAGCGGTACGGAGCGCCTCTTTGCGGGCGTCCTCCGTGGATGCTGCGGAAACAGAGGCCTTTTTCGCCATGAAATCACTCCTGAAAATTAAGATGGATCATCATAGCAAAAGGCCAGAAGAGGGGCAAGAAAAAGCATGCCTGCCAAACCAAAACGGGAAAACGCTCTGTTATTGAAAACGGTTGATGCCGCCGCTGGCCAGACCGGGAGCACACATCGACTGCGGGACGGCGTCAACTTCTGAGAGGCCGTCCCGCCAGTCCACGGAAAAACAGTTTTCATAATCCGGCCGCCGCCTGCCGATATCCACTTCCCCGGCGGACGACTTTTCCCTGAAGCCCGCGCACAAGGCAAAAATCAGAAAATCGAAAACTTGATTGTCGGCTTCCCTAAGGTTATGTTTTTTTCATCCGATTAAAAAAGTAAATTTAGCAGTTGTCTGTCAGGCGGGATTCGCCGGGGTGGAAAACACGACGCTTTCCCAAGCGTACCCGAAAGGCATCGCTGTTGTTTACGTGGTCAGTGACAAGAAACTTCCCGGTTGAGAACTGGTATGAAACGGAGAAGAGGATACTTTCTGAATCTGAAATATTTCGGATGTATGGTCTCCTATGTTTTCAGCTCTCTCTATAAGAGAGAGAGAGAGAGAGAGAG
>JAEXGX010000095.1 GCA_023450535.1 Pseudomonadota bacterium
CTCGCGGCGGGCGGCGAAAGCCGCCCGCTCTCGAACAAGGGTATGTTCAAAGCGCGGGGAATTGACCTTTCCCGCGCTTTTTCGTTCGTAGATATTTCATGAAATTGTCACCTCGGATTGTAAATCCTGTAACGGCAGTTTCGTCATACGGAACGATTTTGCGGTCTTCAATGCACACTGTGCCGTTTTCCGGAAAGTGACGCGACCGCGCGGCGTTCCCTTGCGCCACCTGCTCTTCCTGTGCCGCTGCTTCATTACTGTTCCGCAGCGCGAAACAGTGGAACTTCTGGATTGTTCTCCACCCGACAAGGAGACTGCTCATGTCCGCTTCCCAAACTGTAAAAAACACTCTTTCTTCCGAAAGCATACCCGTTTCCGGCGCAGGTCAGCTACCGCCGGAATTAAAAATCCACAAACCGAGTATTTTCCCGAAGTTCGCCCTTTTTTTCGGACCTTTCATATACTTGATGCTGTTAATCCTTCCCATAGGGGACAGCACCATTACCCAGCGCGGCGGCGTGGGCATTGTGCTGTGGGCCGCCTGGTACTGGAGCACCGGGTGCGTGCCTTCCGGCTACGTACTGGCTGTTCCCATATTCGGCACAGCGTTTCTGCCCGACATGAAATTCGGGGAAATTCTAAAAACGCTCATCCATCCCGGCCTGCCCATGTTGCTTGGCCCGGCGCTCATCGTGTGCATGTGGAGCCGCTGGGGCTTTACCCGCCGTATGGCCCTGTTCATTCTGGGCAAGGTAGGAACCTCCGTACGCGCTCAGGCTGTAACCTGGCTGCTGCTGGCCACATCCATCAGCTTCATCACCGCCAATGTGGTTATTGCCATTGCGCTTACGCCCATCGTACTGGAAGTATTACGCTCCGTGGGGTACGACACAGCAACCAAGCTTCGCGAATCCAAGTCCGCCATGCTGGTAATCATTGCGGTGGGCATCGGCTCCACTGTGGGCGGCTTTCTGACTCCCATGGCTGGAGGTCAGGCCGTCATTACCTGGCAGGAACTCTGTAAAGCTCTGGGCTATCAGGTTTCCATGGGGGCATTCGCCGCCACCATGGCCTTGCCCGTCTTCCTTTCCCTGATCCCTGTCACCCTGCTATTCGGCTTCATCTTTCCGGTAGATAACAAGCATTTCAATGGCTCGGCTGACTACTTCCGCGAACAGCTCGACAAAATGGGGCCATTGTCCCGCGCTGAACTCTGGGGAGTAGTCATTTTTCTGTTCGCTATTGCACTGCCCTTTCTTGAGCCGTTCTGGCGTCCTCTCATTCCCGCAAAATACGATCTCAGCCCCGGCTTGATCTTCGCCACGGTCACCCTGATTCTGGCGCTCATTCCCGCTCCGGACAAAGGCGCGAAAATTAAACCCTTTGAATATGCAAAGAACGAGCGGCTGCTGAGCATGAATTCCGTGCGTATCCTGCCTTTGCAAGCTTTTCTGATGTGGCCCACGGCCATGAGTATGGCTGTGCTGGTCGATATGACGGGTGCCAGTTCTCTGGTAACCGGAGCTTTGGGTTCCTACTGGAACTTGTCGCCGTATGTCGGCGTAGGGCTGATGGTGATTAGTTGCGTCATTCTCGGCAATATCGCCTCGGATACCGCTGCAGCAGGCATGCTGGCTCCGGTCATCGGCGCGGCCACGGTCGCCGCAGGACAGAACCCTATCCCCTGGCTGCTCCTGATGGGATTTTCTGTCAACTTCTCCTTCATGGTTCCCTGCGCCTGCGGCACCATAGCTCTGCCCATCGCCCTGGAAGGCAAGGCATCCTGGCGTCTGCCCGTATACGGTTTTTTCTGTGCGCTGACCTGCGGCATTGTAGCTTGGCTGTTCTGGGGAACCGTGCTGGCTGAAAATCTCAACTTCTGGCTCAGCTTCAAACAATTCTAGGGTTGTTCAGTATTGAAATTCTACATGGCCAGGACGATGTGCTGGCCGTAGACTTCGCACCTCGACCGGAATAGCAGCAATTCACTTGCGGCTATTCCGGCTTCGCGGGAAAGTCTCACTCCGCTCGACTCCGCAAGACATTTTTCAAAAACATTTCAACATTGAAATACACTGAAATGTTCCCCTCAGCCCGAAAAGGCTTCCCTTTATTCCAGCTCCATGCTAGAAAATAGACAATCTTCCCAGGAGCGTTTTCATGCAGGAATTCTTTGAACATTTGATGGAAATGGGCAGATATCCCGATTTGACACGGAAAGAAGTCTTTGTCCGCAACCGACAGTATTTCGACCAAATTCTCTATAAAAACCATAGGTTCCGGCATGAATACGCCGAAGCCTATCAGAAATGGGCACAGACCCACAACGCGGATCGCGCCACCCGGCAAAAACTGCTCCCGTTGCGTATCAAATTCGCCATAGACCTGATGGGAGAAGATGAAATCCGTACCCTGTTCCTCCGTGTGATCGACGTGGCAGTCCCGGCGGAAGCTGTTCCTGCCGATCTGGACTTCCGAGACACACTGCCGGGAGGTTCCTGCGACACCGATCCTTCCCGTGCCGCGCTGATGGAACCGTTACGCCGCTTCTGGCTACGCCTTGCGCTGCCCGATGTATGGGAAGAAGATGAACTATGACCCCCGTCATGCCAGCCTTGAGAAGTTCCCCCCAGGGACAAGGCACGGACGGAAAACAATACCCCTTTTAGCCTGCAAGGAGTCCCAAAATGGGCTTTTTTCTTGATGATGTGACGACCAATGAAACCCCCGAGGAAATTAAAGCGCGCGAACGGGTGCGCATGGTGAACTGGATGCGTAGCGTGCTGGCGGAAAAGGACAGCCCTGCCGCGCAAAAAGCCTTTATGGCGAAAGTTCACGCTTCCACAGCCTACCACGGCATCACGCTGGAAGAACTGCTGGAAGGAATGCCGGAAAAGAACTAGTCCGGCTTCCCCTGAATGGTCATAAAAAATCCTCCGTAATGGAGGATTTTTTATGGTATAAGGCTCAAGCCTTCGTACTACGATATCTTTCAATCCAAAGTTAACTCCCCTTGGGGGAACTTACTTCCTCCAGCATGAGCCGGGCGGGTTCATTATCCGGCTCAATCTCCACGGCTTTGCGCAGATAATCGATAGCCCTGCGGGGCTGGTCTGAATCTATGAAGCATTTGGCAATCGTCTGGAACAACCGATGCTCGTCACGGTAACAAGCGACAGCTTCACGAAAGGATTCCTCCGCCTCGGAAAATTTGCCCTGTGCCACCAACTTCTGCCCCACAATAATGGCTCTGTCCATTTTCTGCTTGCGCGCGAACGCCTCTTCCCGACTTTCTGCATTGGCGTGTGCCGCCATTTCCTTGTATGCAGTACCAAGCTGGATGAACAACGCCCTTTCCTGCCCCGGCTGGTACGCCAAAGGGCGAGCAAGATAGCGCTTCAGTTCTTCATCACGGGCCAAATAGCTTATACCTTCGCGCACCATGCTGCGTATATCCGTGGGCAAATTGCTCGCCTGTGCCAGATCGCGCAGGGCCATAACCGCTGACGCCAGCGCGCGCAATGTATCGCCCTTAAGATAATACACCCGTATGCGCCCGAGCTGTTCGCGGGTTTTACGCAAGTCCATGAAACGCCTCCTTCATCATCACCGTCGCGTGTCGCGCCATATTGCCGCAAGCTTCGGCTCAAGGCAAGTTTTCCGGTGAGCTCGTCAAGGAAACGTCCTCTGCCGGACAGCCGGCTTTCTCAGCCAGACAAAAAGCTCTTTGAGGTTTTCGCCGCGCTGGACGGATGTTGCTGTTCATGATAATCAAAGAACCCATTCCCGAGTACTGCCGTCGCTTTCATAGAGGTTACGACGGATTTTGCGGGTAAACGTCTTTTTTTTGGGAGCTTTCGGTCATGAGCGATGTCGCACTAGCCAAGCCCTTCGTGCAGGCCACTATTAACGTGCTCTCCTCCATGACCGGGCTATCTCCCGTTCCTGGCAAACCGTATATAAAAAATACGGATGAAGCGCAGGGCGACGTATCAGCAATTGTGGGTCTTACCGGTTGCAAAAGCGGTGCGGTCGCGCTTTCTTTTTCCCAGTCCTGTGCCATTGCTCTGGTCAAGGGCATGCTCGGAGACGCCATTGAAGATATTCTGGCCGACACCCGCGATGCTGTAGGAGAAATCACCAACATGATTTCCGGACAGGCACGCGCCACACTGAGTGAAATGGGCCTGCCGCTGCAAGGTTCCACACCTTCCATTGTATTCGGAGCGAACCATTCGCTTTCCTTCCCCGGTCAAGCCACCACTGTGGCCATTCCCTTTGAAACTGATCACGGCGCTTTCACGCTGGAATTCTGCTTCCAATAGCAATTATCCGTTATGTCTTCCAGCAGCCATACACCTTCTCCGGTCGATCTGTCTCCGCATTCGGAAATACTGACCGGCATCCGCCTGGGGCTGCCCATCCTACTCGGCTATGTGCCGCTGGGCATAGCCTATGGCGTACTGGCAGTGAAAAATGGTATTCCGGCCATATGGGCCGTAACCATGTCAGTTTTTGTCTTTGCCGGAGCAGGGCAATTCATCGCTGCGGGCATGATTGGTGGAGGTGCGTCCATTCTGGCCATTTCCCTGGCCAATCTGATGGTCAATCTTCGACATATCCTGATGTCCGCCGCTCTGACCCCGTACACACAGCCTCTCCCGCCAGTCGTACGCACCTTGTACGCCGCCGGGGTCACGGACGAGCTTTTTGCCGTGCAAATGGCTGATTTTCGCGGCGGCGCGCCGTGCAGCGGCTGGAGGCTTTTTGCCTGCAACCTGACAGCCCAATCCGGTTGGGTCATTGGCACAGCCCTGGGCGGCCTCTCCGGCTCCTTTGTCGCTGATGTCAAACCGTATGGCCTTGATTTCGCCCTCCCCGCCATGTTTCTGGCTCTGTTGCTTCCCCTGTGCGGCGACCGGCTGCAACTCGTCACAGCCTTGGCCGCCGCTCTGCTTTCCCTTCTTTTCACCATGGCCGGGGCCGGACGCGGCAGTATTATTCTTGCCACCGTAGCCGCTGCTACTGTCGGACTTTTTCTGAGCAGGCGCAAAAGCGCTCCGCGCCCCCCCGCAGAACGCGGCTGTCATACAGAAACGGTCCCCCCGGGAGAGGACTCCGCATGACCCACCTTGAACTGGCCCTGTGCACCGGCGGTATGGTTTTAGGAACACTTATGCCCCGCGTACTGCCCATGACCCTACTTGCGGGCAAGCCACTGCCCGACGCGGCCCGCGTATGGCTCGGCTTTGTACCCGCTGCCATCCTCGCCGCCCTGGTCGCCCCTGAAATTTTTCTTGTGGATGGCAAGCTTGCCGTGAATACGGACAACACCTTCCTCCTGGCCGCCCTCCCTGCCATTATTGTCGCCTGGAAAACCAAAAGCCTGTTCGTCACGCTCGCCGCAGGCATGGGTGCTGTAGCGCTGTTACGCTGGGGGTTTGCATGAGGGGGACAAAGCGAGCGTTCTTCCTCGCACTTCTGGTCTTTGGCATACTTCTGACTTCTGGCTGCGCCTCAGTTCGAACATACGAGGGAGATGTCTCCGGCAAGCCGCCCGGAAGTGAATCCCGACCGCGCAGTAAGCCCTACACCATACGGGGTAAAACCTATTACCCTTATGAGACGGCTGCCGGCTTTGTGCAAACAGGCGTCGCGTCATGGTACGGCCCTTCCTTCCACGGTAAGAAAACCGCCAGCGGCGAACGCTTTAACACCAACTCTCTGACTGCCGCACACAAGGAACTTCCCTTCGGCACCATGGTGAAGGTAACCAACCTCTCCAATGGCCGCACTACTACGGTGCGCATCAAT
>JAEXGX010000148.1 GCA_023450535.1 Pseudomonadota bacterium
CCCCAAAGGGGTATCATGGGCAGCAGAGCAAAGCTCCGGCGGCGACATGAAGCCTGCGGGCCGGAACATAGTGTTCCGGCCATGTATGATTTCAATGGTAAACTGCTCTAATGGAGGCTTTCAATGACTCATCAGTTTGAAGTGTACAAGTGCATGCATTGCGGTAATATCGTGGAAGTGGTACACGGCGGCGGCGCGCCGCTGGTGTGTTGCGGCGAAAATATGAAACACATGGTCGAAGGAACCAGCGACGGAGCGAAAGAAAAACATGTGCCCGTGCTGGAAAAGACGACCTCTGGCTGGAAGGTCAGCGTCGGCTCTGTTCCTCATCCCATGGAAGAAGCTCACTATATCGAGTGGATTGAACTTCTGGCCGACGGCAAAAGCTACAAAAAATTTCTCAAGCCCGGTGAAAAACCCGAAGCCGACTTCTGCATTGACGCCGCCCATGTGACGGCCCGTGAATACTGCAATTTGCACGGCCTATGGAAGGCTGAAGCCTAATTTCCCCAGAACGGCCCCCGTCCCTGAGAGATGGGGCGGGGTCGTTCATTACCCACCCCTGAAGGAGTATTGTCATGGAAAAGTATGTTTGCACCGTCTGTGGCTATGAGTATGACCCTGCCCAGGGCGACCCCGACAACGACGTCGCACCCGGCACGGCCTTTGAAAAGGTGCCCGAAGATTGGGTTTGTCCCATCTGCGGCGCGCCCAAATCCCAGTTTGATCCCGCGTAAGCGGTTTCACCCGCTCTCTTCCGGTGCGCGCCGCGCCCCTGGAAACGGGCGTTCCAACGCATTACCAGTCAAAGGGAGGGCTTGCCTCCCTTTTTCACTTTTAAGGAGATATCATGCAACCTGTTCTTCTGAAACCCGGCATCCATTGGGTGGGCGCCGTTGATTTCAACCTGCGCAACTTCCATCACTACAGCCGCTCTCCTGAAGGGAGCACCTACAACGCCTACCTGATTCAGGACGAGAAAACCGTCCTGGTGGATACGGTCAGCCATCACTATTTTGATGAGCTGGTGGCCCACATTTCCGCCCTCGTCGAGCCGCAGAAAATTGACTATATTATCTGCAACCACCTAGAACAGGACCACGCGGGCGTACTGCCCCGTATCGTGGAGCTGTGCAAGCCTGAAAAAATCTTCTGTTCCACCATGGGACTGAAGTCCATCACCCGCCAGTTCAACACCGAAGGGTGGCCCATTGCAGTGGTGAAGGACGGTGAACGCCTGAACATCGGCAAGCGCAACATCACCTTCCTTGAAACTCGCATGCTGCACTGGCCGGACAGCATGGTTTCCTATGTTGAAGAAGATCGCGTACTGTTCAGCAACGACGCGTTCGGGCAAAATGTGGCCACTTCCCGCCGTTTTGTGGACGAGTACGAGCGCCCGCTTCTGCTCCGCGCCATGAAGGATTACTACAATAATATCGTTCTGCCCTACTCTCCCATGGTGCTCAAGACCCTGGACAGAATAGCCCAACTCGGCATTCCCATCGACATCATCGCCCCGGACCATGGTCTGATCTTCCGTACCCCGGACGATGTCAAGTTTGTGCTCGATTCCTACCGCGCCTTTGCGGAACAGAAACCCAAACTCCGCGCCGTCGTCGCCTATGAAAGTATGTGGGGAGCCACGGAAAGCATGGCCTTTGCCATAGGCGATGGCCTGGACGATGAAGGCGTGCCCTATGTCCTCATGGATATGCAACACAACCACGTGAGCGCCATCATGAACGAACTGGCCGACAGCGGAGCGCTCATTTTGGGTTCCGCCACGCGTAATAACATGCCCATGGTCAACATGGTGGCCCTCATGGCCCATGTGAAGGGGCTGAAACCGCAGAACCTCGTGGGTGCGACTTTCGGCGCACACGGCTGGTCCGGTGAAGCGCCCAAGATGATGGCCGAGGAATTGGTCTCCATGAAGGTTGATGTGGTCGGCGATCCCGTTCGCGCCCATTTTGGCGCCAAGGCCGAAGAACTGGCCGCCTGCCGTGAACTCGGCGCGACCGTAGCCCGGGCCCTGAAGGAAAAAATCAAGGCGTTCGCGTAGCACGCCTTCCGTCCGCCGGAAAAATCCGGCGGACGCTCCGTGCCTGACCGTATTTTCCACGGCGCGGCAAGTCGCTTCCACGGAGAAAGGAGACTGTATGGATCTGGTCATGCTCTCACGGCTGCAATTCGCTGTGGCTGTATTCTTTCACTTTATTTTTGTCCCCCTGACGCTGGGCCTCGCTGTACTGCTGGCTATCATGGAAACCATCTATGTACGCACCGGCGATGAGACGTACAAACGCATGGCGAAATTCTGGGGCAAGCTTTTCCTCATCAATTTCGCTCTCGGCGTGGTGACCGGGATTACGCTCGAATTTCAGTTCGGCACCAACTGGTCAAAATATTCTGCCTATGTCGGTGATATTTTCGGCTCTCTTCTGGCCATTGAAGCAACGGCAGCCTTTTTTCTGGAATCCACCTTCGTCGCAGTATGGGCCTTCGGCTGGAACAAGGTGGGTAAAAAGGTGCATTGCTTCGCTATCTGGGCAGTGGCTTTCGCCTCCAACCTTTCCGCCGTGTGGATTATTATCGCCAACGGCTTCATGCAGAATCCCGTGGGTTATGTCATCCGCAACGGACGCGCCGAGCTTGAAAACTTCCTGACCGTAATAGCCAACCCCTATGCCTGGGGCCAGTTCTTCCACACCATCGCCTCTTCGTGGATGCTTGCCGGATTCTTTGTTCTGGCGGTATGCGCCTGGCATCTGTTGCGCAAGAACGGAGATCCGGTTTTCGCCAAGTCGGTCAAAATCGCCGCCCCCTTCACCCTTGTTCTGGCCCTGCTGGTGGCCGTCGCAGGGCATCATCAGGGGCAGATCGTCGCCAAGTACCAGCCCGCCAAGCTGGCTGCCATGGAATCACACTGGGAAACACAAAAGAGCGCTCCCATGTATCTGCTGGTTTGGCCTGATCAGGAAGAGGGAAAAAACAGCGTGGAAGCCCTTGGCATTCCCGGCGTACTTTCCTTCATGGCGCACGGCAACTTTTCGCAGGAAGTCACAGGACTTAATGCCTTTCCCAAGGAAGATATTCCGCCCGTACTGCTGACCTTCCTCTCCTTCCGCTTCATGGTCGCTCTGGGCGCAGTATTCATTATCCTGTCCGGCTGGGCCTGGCTAAAGCGCCGCAATCTTGCGGAAAATCCCCTGCTGGCAAAACTGCTCATCTGGACCATCCCTCTGCCCTATCTTGCGATCATGGCAGGCTGGATGGTGGCGGAAGTGGGCCGCCAGCCCTGGATTGTGTACGGCCTCATGCGCACGTCGGACGCCGTGTCCCCCGTGCCCACGTCTTCCGTGGCCCTCTCTCTTGTGGCCTTCGCCGTTATTTACACGATACTGGGAGTTCTGGACATCTACCTGCTGGCCAAATATGCCCGCAAAGGCCCTCATGCCCCGGAAACTCAGCCTGAAAGCGCAGGAGAATAACCATGCTGGAAACTATCTGGTTCATACTCTGGGTTCTGCTATGGGCCATCTACTTCATTCTTGACGGATTTGATTTCGGCATGGGCACGCTCATGCCCTTCCTGGCCCGGGGCGACGCGGAAAAACGCGTCATCTACAATGCCTCCGGCCCGTTCTGGGACGGCAACGAGGTATGGCTGATCACCGCCGGCGGCGTGACCTTTGCGGCTTTCCCCCTGGCCTACGCCACCATGTTCAGTGCGCTCTACGCTCCGCTGCTCATTCTGCTTTTCGCCCTGATTTTCCGTGCGGTAGCCTTTGAATTCCGCAACAAGGTCAACTGCGGGCTGTGGCGCTGCGTATGGGATGCCTGCCTTTTTCTGGGCAATTTCGTGCCCGCGCTGCTTCTCGGGGTGGCGTTCGCCAACCTGTTCCGGGGCATTCCCATTGATGCGGAAGGCGTGTACCACGGCACCCTGTTCACCCTGCTCAACCCGTATGGCCTCGCGGGCGGCGTGCTCTTCGTGATTATGTTCGCCTACCACGGTGCGCTATGGCTCGAACTCAAGGCCGAAGGCGCTCTGCAGGAACGCGCATGCCGCACCGCCAAGGCGCTGTGGCCGCTGTTGCTCTCTCTTGTGCTGGCCTTCCTTGCGCTGAGCGCTTTCTATACCAACATGTATACCTCCATCGCGGCACATCCGATCCTTTACGCGGCGCTGGCCGTCGCCTTGATCGGCCTGATAGCCTCCCGTCTGGCTCTTGCCAGCGGAGCGATGTGGGCGGCGTGGTTTATGAGCGCCCTGTTCATCCTCGGCCTCACCTTCTTTGGCGCAGGCAGCATGTTCCCCAGCCTGATCATCTCCAGCATTGACCCTGCTTTCAGCGTGACACTCGCCAACGGCTCTTCCAGCCCGTTGACGCTCAAGATCATGCTGGCCGTAGCGCTTACCGCCGTGCCGGTGGTTATCCTCTATCAGGCCTGGGTCTACTATACCTTCTCCCACAAGATCACGGCGAAGGAACTGGAATCCGAACACGCGTACTAGCGTAACCCTCCTGAAAATGCAGACTTACTCTTGAACCCGTTTTCGGGTCAGGGTAAAAGGCTCTGATTCCCCCATACTGAATCCCGCTTCTGATTATTTTTTTCAGAAGCGGGATTTTTGTTAGAGCAATTTCAACGTTGAAATGCTCTGATACTCAATAATTGGAATTCAGCAGGCCGTCCTTTATGGTTTGGAATCTCTCCTTCGGAGAAAAAAAAATTGACAAAACGACGAAGCCGATAATTTTTTCTTACAACACCTCCCCTCAGAAAAAGGGGATCTGCACGGATCCTGTTCGTCGCTTGCGGAGCCAGTCAGCAGATGGAGTTAAGCGTGGATTGAAACATCATGAAAAAATATGACTCTTTTTGCTGGAAATTCGTCCGTATTGGCGGCTTGGACCAGGTTACCCTGCGAGAGGCGGACGAGTTGGTTCGTTTGGACGAACTCGACCCCAAACTATGGGCGGCCCTCAGTTGTCCGGCCGCAGGGCTGGAATTTGACGCCCGTACTCTGGAGCTGCTGGATACTGATCA
>JAEXGX010000182.1 GCA_023450535.1 Pseudomonadota bacterium
CGATCAGGTGATTGACATTTTCAGAGGCGTTGCGGAAGGCAATAACGATATATTTGCTGTAGGTAGCGTTTGGGACCCCAATGCTTTTGACGGGCAGGACTCCGCATATGCCAATCGCCTGGGGAGCAGCCCTGCGGGACGCTTCATTCCCTATGTGGTCACGGGTAACCCTGTAACTCCTTTGGATGGTTTTGAAACGGCTCCTTACTATACGGAATCAAAGCGGAGTGGAGTTCCTTTCATTACAGATCCGTCTACGTATAAGGTTGGCGGTAAGGACGTACTGATGACCACTGCGTCTTCCCCGATCAGAACCGACGGCATCTTCCGGGGCGTTGTGGTTGTCGATGTCTCGCTTGATGCGATTGGCGCGCTTGTGGGGGGGATCAAGGTATACGATACGGGTGTGGCCGCACTGATTACCCAGGACGGCTCAATTGTGGCACACAGCGAAGCGAGCCGGATAGGAAAAAATCTTTTTGACGCCGGTGTGGTAACGGACGTGTCCAAGCTGAAGGATGCCATGCGGCGGGGTGATACGTTTTTGGAAAAGCGCACCAGCAAGGACGGTGATTCCTTCGCCTACTACTATCCTATTACGTTTAAAGATACGACGCAGACTTGGTATTTGCTCGTCAACGTTCCGGAAAATGAGGTGTTGGAGGAAGCCACAGAGATCAGCAACATGACGATTATCGCCAACGTGCTGGTGGTGATTCTGGTACTTGTCTGCATCTTTTTCATCGTGCGCGTGGCGGTCAAACCCATCGTGTATTTGGCAGGCGTCGCGCAGAAGATAGCGCAGGGCGATTTCAAGGTTGCTATAGAGGATGAAGGCTTCGGGGGCGAAGTTCGTGAGTTGAGTTCTTCGCTCAAAACCATGATCAGCTCGCTGGTGGAGAATATCACCAGGGCGGAAGCCCTTTCCGCCGATGCCAGAGAGCAGGCCGCCAAGGCACAGAAAGCCATGACCGAGGCCGAGGCCGCCAGTGCGGCGGCGCAGGGCAAGACGCAGGCCATGCTGGCCGCAGCCGACAAGTTGGAACAGTTGGGGAACGCTATTTCTTCGGCCTTGACGGAGCTTTCGGCTCAGGTCGAGCAGTCTGAGCGTGGCGCGGCAGAACAGGCCTCCCGCGTATCCGAGACGGCTGCGGCTATGGAAGAAATGAATTCCACAGTGCTTGAAGTGGCGAGAAATGCGGGGGTGGCTTCCGAAGTGTCCGGCCATACCCGGCAGAAAGCCGACGGCGGAGCGGTAATCGTGAAAAAGGCCGTAGGTGCTATCCAGGATGTTCAGCAGCAGTCGCTGGTACTCAAGGAGGATATGGCGGCGCTTTCCGGTCATGCCCAGGCTATCAGCCAGATTATGGCCGTGATTTCCGATATTGCGGATCAGACCAATCTTCTTGCCCTCAACGCTGCTATTGAAGCGGCCAGAGCCGGCGATGCCGGACGCGGCTTCGCCGTGGTGGCCGACGAGGTGCGTAAACTGGCGGAAAAGACTATGGCCTCCACCACGGACGTGGGTAATGCCATTCGAGCTATTCAGGAAAGCGCAGACAAAAGCATGCGTCAGGTGGATGCTGCCGTGCAGGCCATAGGGGAGGCTACCGGTTTTGCCAACCAGTCCGGCGATGCCCTTGTGGAAATTGTGGGCATGGTGGATAAGACGGCGGATCAGGTGCGGGCCATTGCCACGGCTTCCGAGCAGCAATCGGCCTCCAGCGAGGAAATAAACCAGTCCATTACCCAGGTCAGTGCGATAGCGGGTGAGACAGCGCGGGCCATGGAAGAGGCGGCCGGAGCCCTGTCTGATCTGGCGCAGCAGGCGCATGTGCTCACCACGCTTATTGATGAACTGAAGCAAAGCTGAGCAGTTTGCTTCCGATCTGAAATAACAGCTCCCCGGCACGGACGTGCCGGGGAGCTGTTTATGTTGATAAACCGGGGCTCTGCCCTGCACCCCGCCGGGGGAGATAATCTCCCCCGGTCCCCCATAATTATAACATAGTGTAATAATTGGGGGTGCAGGGCGTACTACGCCCGCTTTGCTCTCTGTTTCCCTAAGCCGCTTCGCAGCTAAGGGAAATGACGGGCAAACCCGTCATCCTTCGGGCAGGTACCGAGGGGAGTTTGAGGGGGCGAGTAGCCCCCTCAAGAACTTTTTCAGCAGCCCCACGGCCCCTATGGGGCCGCTCCATAGCGCGCTAACGCGCGCTGCTCCGCAGGTTAGTTGTGAGTGCTCTATATTTCCCGCAGCATCTTGACGGCGCAGAAGTTGCCGCACATGGCGCATTCTTCCTCGCACTTATGTGGTTCGCGCCGGGCGTCGAGCAGTTCAGGGTCGAGCGCCGCCGCGCGCATTCCTTCCCAGTCCAGATTTTTACGGGCCGTGTTCATGGCCGCTTCACGGCGCAGGGCATGGGCACGGCCAAGGGCTGCTTCCCCGATTTGTGCGGCTGCGCGGGAAGCCATGACCCCTGCCCTGACATCTGCGGCGTCAGGCAGAGTCAGGTGCTCGGCAGGGGTGAGGTAGCACAGAAAGTCCACGCCCGCGCGCACGGCCAAAGCCCCGCCCACGGCACCCGCAATGTGGTCATAACCGGGAGCGCAGTCAGTGGTCAGTGGTCCGAGCACATAAAGGGGGGCGTTGAAGGTCGCCTTCTTGATGCCTCGAATCTGGGCTTCCACTTCATTCATGGGCACATGGCCGGGGCCTTCGATCATGCACTGCACGCCTTCTCTCAGCGCGCGCCGGGCCAGTACGCCCAGGGTAATCACTTCTTCCCACTGCGCGGGATCGCCCGCGTCGCATCCCGCACCGGGGCGCAAGCCGTCCCCGAGAGAGAGGGTGACGTTGTGCTTGCGGGCTATGCCGAGCAGGCGGTCAAAATCGGTAAGCAGGGGGTTTTCCTTGTCGTTTTTGAGCATCCAGCGGGCCAGAATGCTTCCCCCGCGCGAAACAATGCCCATGACGCGGCCGCCCCGGGCGGCCCATTCCGCGCCGCGCCGGGTAATGCCACAGTGCAGGGTCATAAAGTCAACACCCTGTTCAGCCTGTTTTTCCACTTCGGCGAACAGACGCTCGGGGTCCAGGTCTGCCGGGTCGTCTCCGCGTTCAATATAATGCTGTGCCACGCCATACAGGGGCACAGTGCCGAGCGGGGCTGGGCTGTTTTCCAGCATGCCGATCCGAATGGCGTCAAGGTCGCCCGCAATGGACAGATCCATCACGGTGTCGGTCCCGGCTGCAATAGCTACCCTGAGCTTGGCATTTTCGCATTCGGGGTGGTTCTGGAAGGGGGAGGTGCCGATGTTGGCATTCACCTTCACGCGGGAGGGTTGCCCTACCACGATGGGCTTGACGTTGCTGTGGGCCGGGTTGCCGAGCAAAACCATGGAACCTTCGTTCAGGGCGTTTTCAATCGCAGCCGACGTTAGTTCTTCTTCATGCGAAATCCGTTCGATATGGGTGTCAAACAGAGTTTTCAGGGCGGGGTTGAGGGAAAAAAGACTCATCAACGGCTCCTTTGGAGGCTGGAAAAATGCGGCCCCGCGCAATTTGCGCGGGGTAAAAGGGCTTTGCTTGCTCTAAGCGGAATGAGGTTTGGGGTCAACCTTGTTTCTTCCGCCGCTTTTTGCGTTACCGTCTTTGGCTCCGTAATGACGGGCATACAGCATAAGCAGCAGAAATCCGACAAAGGCGAAGCCCGCTCCGATCAGGGCGGTGAAAGAGTACGGATTCCCGGCGCTGACAGAGAGTCCGCCGAAGTATGCGCCCACTGCGTTGCCCAGGTTGAAGCCAACCTGGGCAAGAGACGCGCCCAGCATTTCTCCTCCTTCCGCATTGTTGAGCAGGAGCATTTGTTGCGGAGCGGAAATGCCGAACAGGCAGGCTGTGCTGATAAACATAAGCGCGAGGGCAGTTGCGGGATTGCTCCCCGCGAGAAAAATCAGAGCCAGCGCGAGAGCCATGACGCCCTGCATGATTCCGGCAATAACAGCCGGTCTGAAGCGGACGGAGAGTTTTCCGCTGAGGGCGTTACCCGTGACCATGCCCAACCCTGCGAGGGCCATGACCGCCGTCATGTACGGGGGAGCGACGTGAGCAGTGTCCGTCATGAAGGGGCTGATATAGCTGTACCAGCAGAACATGCCGCCGTTGCCCATGACAATGGCGGCCAGAATGCACCACGGCGCGGGAGATTTAAGAAAACGGAACTGCCCGCTCAGGCCGTTGTCCTTCATGCCGGGCAGACGGGGAACCCAGATAAGGATGCCCGCGATGACGATGATTCCTATGCTTGCCACCAGACCGTATGCCAACCGCCATGAACTCACATGGGTGATGAGCGTTGAGCAGGGAACCCCGGCGAGATTGGCGATGGTAGCCCCGGCAATGACGATGGAAACAGCCAGCACCGAATAGGCCCGAACTACCAGTTTCTCCGCCACGATGGCGGCCACGCCGAAATAGGCCCCGTGCGGTAGGCCCGCCAGAAAGCGGGCTGCCAGCATCATATGGTAGTTCTGGGCCAGTGCGGTCAGAGTGTTGCCCGCTATGAACAATCCCATCAACACCAGCAGGATGCTCCGCAAAGGGCGTGTGCGGGCCACCAGCACCATAAGTGGTGCGCCTGCACAGACGCCGAGAGCGTAGGCGGAGATGAAATGTCCGGCCTCGGGAATACTGACTCCGAGCGTGTGTGCGACAGCAGGCAGAATGCCCATGATGGAAAATTCGGACATGCACACACCCAGTGTCCCGAGAGACAGGGCGGCGAGACTCTTGAACACGGGATAGCTGATTTTCATCAAACGTTCCGTTGTGGTTTGAACATGGAAGAGTGTGGAGCCGGCGACTCGAAAGGCATGCCCATACAAGAAACAGGGACACGCCTTTCGCATTACTTCGGAAAAGAGGCGTAAACGTCCTACGCGCGGTTTCTGAGTTCTGCGTTCAGCAGATACAGTCCCTTGACGTCGCCGCCCAGCATGTCGAATTTGGCGATGAGGTCGCCGGTGCTCTTTTCTTCCTCGCCCTGTTCGGCGATAAACCATTCGAGGAACTGGCAGGCGCGGAAGTCGTCACTGTCGCGGGCCTGCTTGTAGATGGCGTGGATGAGGCCGGTGACATATTGTTCGTGCTTGAGGGCGGAGAGCAAAGGAGTCTTGTAGTCGGTAAAGTTTACTCCGGGGGCGGCGATGGCGTCGAGTTCGACTTTCACGCCGTTGTCCTGAAGATATTTCAGGATTTTCATGGCGTGCTCCTGTTCCTCTTTAGCCTGAAGTTCAAACCAGTGGCCGAAACCGTCCAGGTTTTCGCCCTGGTAGTAGTTGGCAATGGCGAGATAGAGATAGGCCGAATAAAATTCCTTGTTGACCTGGTCCTTGAGCAAAGCTTCAACTTGAGCGTTCATGACGTTCTCCATAGAAATAAAATTTCCTGAAGCAGGAAGGCGTTCCTGCGGAACTTCTTCATCTCCCATAATTAATACGGATTTTAAGCTTGTCACGGGCAAATGTGGGTTATTTGGAAAATTTTCGCTCTGTCGGGAAGATACGCGGGGCAGAAGATTATTGCAGGCAACTATGCCAGCACGGCGGGAAAGAGCAAAAGACAGCTCTTTCCCGCCGTCGATTCGGCATAAAAAGCCGAGCAGGCAGCAAATATTGTTCCGACGGATTTGCTTGTATTTTGCCGTACGCCGTAGTATAATTCAACTACAGTGGGAAAATGTCCCCATCAATAATTCGCATATTTAAGTTTTTTACGTAGTATCGTAATAAAACATATTTGGCATAAACTATTTACTTTACGTACGGCAAAGCAGTCAGCAAAGTCACCAGGTTTTAATAATAGTTCTGAAAAACAGAACTGAGGAGCACGGCATGACATGTTGACTATTCAGAGCCAAACCGGCAAGTCCGCTCTGGAAAAGCTGGATTACGAATATAATATATTGATGAGTTCTCTTCATGTGAGCGTCAGCAAACATCTGTTGGACGAGCATTTCACGGTCATCTGGGCGAACGATTTCTATTACGAAACTATCGGCTATTCCAAAGAAGAGTACGAGCAACTTTTTCATAATCATGTGGATGAGTATTTCCGGAACGATCCCAATCTCCTCGTGCCTCTCACTGCTGCCGTCACCAATGCGCTGGAAACCAAGTCTGCCCGCTACGAGGTCGTCTGCCGTATGCCGCAAAAGAGCGGGTACATGTGGACCCATGTAATTGGCACCTTCACAAAGGAACAGATCAACGGTTTTCCCGTCGTTTACACTGTTTTTACCGACATCACCGATTTTATCCAGACACAGATGGAAAAATCGATCACCTATGACAATCTTCCGGGGTTCGTCGCCAAATTCAGGATCGGCGAAACGGTTGGCGATTTCGGCTTCATAGAGGCGAGTAAACAGTTCATAACATTTTTCGGGGAGCGGACCAAGGACGATCCCGCGTACAGCCTTGTCAATCTTGATATGGATCGGAACAGACAGACCATTCGCAGTCATTTTTCTGACATGCGCGAAGGAAAACCTGTCCGTTTTTCTGTACAGGCCAGGAACACAGATGGAGAGGATGCCTGGTTTCAGCTCAACGCGACCAGCATCGACTGGGAGGGCACCAAT
This sequence comes from Pseudomonadota bacterium, assembly GCA_023450535.1. Lineage (GTDB taxonomy): Bacteria > Desulfobacterota > Desulfovibrionia > Desulfovibrionales > Desulfovibrionaceae > Mailhella. The sequence goes on from JAEXGX010000182.1 coordinate 6,642, forward strand.
CCTGTCTATCTTGTCATTTATATCGATATCACGGACATCACCGAACAGAGAGAACTCCAAAGGGAACTGGAAGAGCGTTCGGTGATGTTGCGGAACGCTCTGGAAATGGCCGAGCGTGCCAACCATGCGAAATCCGATTTCCTTTCCCGCATGTCTCATGACATCCGGACGCCGATGAACGCTATCATGGGGATGGTCGCCATTGCCAAAGAATCGATGGATGATCCCCAGCGGGTGGCCGACTGTCTGAGCAAAGTGGAATTGTCCGCCAAGTTTCTGCTCTCACTCATCAACGACATTCTGGACATGTCCAAGATCGAAAGCGGAAAAATGGTTCTGAAAAAGAAGCCGTTCGATTTTGGCATGTTCGTCAGGAACATTACCACGATGTTCTACACGGAAGCTGAAAAGAAAAACATCCACTTCCGCGTCACGGTCTCGGGGGATCTGGAAGAAGTCTATGTGGGCGATGAACTGAAGCTCAATCAGGTGCTCATCAACCTGATCGGCAATGCCCTGAAGTTTACGGACGCCCCCGGTTCGGTAGAGCTTTCGATCCAGACAGGCAAACGGGCAGAAAAATCGCAGGAGCTGCTTTTCACCGTCAAAGACGACGGCATAGGCATGGACAAAAATTTCATCGACAAGTTGTTCCAGCCGTTCGAACAGGATAGTCAACAGCGCGGAAACCGGGGGGGCTCCGGTCTGGGCCTTGCAATTGCCCGGAATTACGCCTGGATGATGAACGGGGACATCGACGTGGAAAGCGCTCCCGGCGAGGGCAGTACGTTTATCGTGCACCTCTGGCTGGATTTGGCTTCGGAACACTCCAAGCCAATGACACCAAAGGACAGTTTCCGGCACATGCGCACGCTGGTGATTGATCCCGATCTTGGCACATGTGAATACACGATCTGTCTGCTGGAACGCTTTGGAGTCAGGGCATCGCAGGCACTTTCCAGCAAAGAGGCTCTCGCCGAACTCGCCGGGGCATCCGCAAGCGGCGATCCGTTCACGCTGGTGATTCTTAACCAGCAGATACCGCATATGGACGGACTCGCCCTCGCCCATGCCATCCGGCGGCATCACCCGAAAGAGAGCCTGACCATTGCCATCGCCGCTTACGACTGGAGCAGCATCAGAAGCGAAGCCGAACGAGCGGGCGTTAATGGTTTCGTCCAGAAACCGCTCCTTCCCTCCAACGTGTACAATTTTTTGATATCGGTTACCCAGGGCACGCCGCTCTCTGTAGAGCCGGACGTGCGGCAAATGTTTGCCGGAGAAAGGATTCTGCTTGTGGAAGACAACGATATCAACCTCGAAATAGCTCAAACGCTTCTGGAGTCCCGCAACCTGCGGGTGGATGTGGCGAGGGACGGACTGGAAGTGCTGGAACGCTTCAAGAACAGCGAACCCGGAACCTACCTCGCCATTCTTATGGATATCCAGATGCCGGTAATGGATGGGCTGGAGGCCACCCGGCGTATCCGCATGCTGAACACCGAAGAGGCCCGGACCATTCCCATCATCGCCATGTCGGCCAATGCCTTTGAGGACGATATGGAAAAGTCGCTTGAATCAGGCATGAACGGGCATATTTCGAAACCCATCGATATTCCTTCGCTGTTCAGCGTCCTGCAAGGCCTCAAGAGGGAGCCCCGGGTGCGCTGACGGCGGGAGGACTCGCTGTTTCTGGATGATCAAAAAATCCGCCGCATGCTCTTGACACTTTTTCCCTATCGGGCATATCTTGTCTGCAACACAGGAAAACGTCATGCATCGCGCCAGCCACAACCTCACCCAGAATATTGTAAGCAGCCAGAATTATTTTGGCGGCTTCTTTTTTTATTTTTACGGGTGGTTTAGCCGGGTCTGTGGCCGTGGGGTGAATGCATAGCGCGAATGACATCGCAACACCAGGGGCCGCAGGCAAATGCTTGTGGCCCCTTTTTTATTTTCCCGGCCACAAGCAAAGGCTCCGTAACTGAAAGGAAGAACGTCATGCATCTCGGCAAAACTGTACGTCTGGAACGCATTTTCAACCGTGAAACCAAACGCGCCATTATTGTTCCCATGGATCACGGCGTTTCCGTCGGCCCTCTGGAAGGTATCATCGACATGCGGGAAGCCACTTCCGACATGGCGGAAGGCGGAGCGGACGCCGTGCTCATGCACAAGGGCCTGGTCCGGTGCAGTCATCGTGCTTCCGGCAAGGACGTGGGGCTTATTGTGCATCTTTCCGCTTCCACCTCGCTCACGCCCCAGACCAACACCAAGATTCTGGTTGCATCGGTGGAAGAAGCCATCAGGCTTGGCGCGGACGGCGTTTCCGTACATGTAAACCTGGGCGATGAAAACGAGCGCGACATGCTTGCCCAGCTGGGTAAGGTGGCGGAAGATGCCCAGAACTGGGGCATGCCGCTGATCGCCATGATGTACGGGCGCGGCCCGAACATCCGTAACAGCTTCGACCCTTCCGTGGTGGCGCACTGTGCCCGTGTGGGCATGGAAGTGGGCGCTGACGTGGTAAAAGTACCCTACACCGGCGACCCGGACAGCTTTGCCCGGGTAACGGAATGCTGCTGTGTTCCCGTGGTCATCGCAGGCGGCCCCAAAATGGATTCTACCCGTGAATTTCTCCAGATGGTGAAAGAAAGCCTTATGGCCGGGGGGGCGGGTCTTTCCGTGGGACGCAACGTGTTCCAGCATCCGAATCGCGTGCTGCTGCTCAAGGCATTGCGCGGCATCGTGCATGAAGACAAGAGCGTGGACGAAGCTCTGGCCATTGTGGGGGAATGAGATGCGGCGCATTTATGTGAAAAGCGTGCCCTTTGAGCGGGACGGCGTGACCCTGGCCCTGGAATCCGGTGTGGACGGCGTGATTGTGGATGCCAGCCACGTGGCCGCAGTGGCCGGACTGGCCCGGTGTGACGCGCGGGACGAAAGCTCCATGCCGGTGATAACCCTGAGTGCCAAGGCTGACGAGGAAGAGGCCGCCCGTCGCCTTGCCGCAGGCGAGGATGTGGTGTTAGCCCGAGGCTGGGAAATCATCCCGGTGGAAAATCTGCTCGCGCATCCGAACCCGCAGGTTTCCGGCCGTGTGGCGCTGGAAGTGGGGTCCCTGGAGGAAGCCCGTCTTGCAGCGGGTATTCTGGAGCGTGGCGTGTCCACGCTGGTCGTACTGCCTGAAGGTATGCCCGATCTGAAAGCGATCGTGTCCGAGCTGAAATCCGCGCAGGGAAAAATTCCCCTTGAAGCCGCCCGTATTGTGGAAGTGCGCTCCGTGGGGATGGGGCATCGCGTCTGTGTGGATACCTGCTCCATGCTGTCGCGCGGGCAGGGAATGTTGACGGGCAATTCCAGCGCCTTTACGTTCCTTGTCCACGCCGAGACGGAGCACAATGAATACGTGGCCGCACGGCCCTTTCGGGTTAACGCGGGGGGGGTACACTGTTATGCGCTGCTTCCCGGCGATCGCACCCGTTATCTTGAGGAATTGAAAGCCGGGGACGAAACCCTTATCATCGGCGCGGACGGTTCTTCCTCTCTGGCCGTGGTGGGCAGGGTGAAGGTGGAGGCCCGCCCCATGCTGTATATTGAAGCGGAAAATGCGGCGGGACAGCGCGGCAGCGTCTTCCTCCAGAATGCCGAAACCATCCGTCTGGTGCGTCTGGACGGCGAACCGCTCAGCGTGGTTTCTCTGCGTGCGGGCGATGAAGTGCTTTGCCATTTCGATTCAGCAGGACGCCATTTCGGCATGCGCATCGAGGAAGACATCAAGGAAAAGTAGTTATGGATTTGACGGAATTGCGGGCCGCCATCGACGAGGTGGACGGCGAACTGCTGGCGCTGCTGCGTCGCCGGGCGGAAATCAGCCGCCAGGTGGGAGCGGCCAAGAAGGATGAGGGCGGCCCCGTATTCCGGCCCGAGCGGGAACAGGCCGTGGTGGAGCGGCTGCTCCGGCTCAATCGGGAGAGCGGAGGCGAAAGCCTGCCGGACGATCACATCTCCCGGATCTGGCGCGAAATATTTTCCTCGTCCCGTGCGTTGCAGCGCCCGTTGCGGGTGGCCTTTCTCGGGCCGGAAGGAACCTTTTCCCACATGGCGGCCCTGGAATGCCTCGGGCACAGCATCAGCACCGCTCCGCGCGAGAATTTCGACGCCGTGTTCCGGGCCGTGGCCGAGGGTACGTGCGAGCTGGGGCTGGTGCCGCTGGAGAACTCTCTGCACGGGAGCATCGGCCAGAGCTTCGATCTTTTCGCCGAACACGGCGTGCATATTGTCGGCGAACATTACAGCCGCATTCGCCTTTGCCTCATGAGCAAGGAAAGCGAGCTTTCCGCTGTGAAGAGGGTCTATTCACACCCCCAGCCCTTCGGACAGAGCCGGGGCTGGCTGCGCGCCCATCTGCCCGGTGCGGCCCTGTTGCCGGAGGAATCCACCGCCGCCGCCGCGCTCAAAGTAAAGGACGAGGCTGGAAGTGCCGCCATCGGGCATCCCGGCCTTGCCGCCATGCTTGGTTTGCGGATTCTGGACGAATCGCTGGAAGATTCCGCCTCCAACTGGACCCGCTTCGCAATTATCGCTCCGGGACGTGAAGCCTGTTCGGCACATGCCGAGCCGGGCACTGCACTGAAAACCTCGTTGCTGTTCACCGTGGCGCATCGGCCCGGTACCCTGGCGGCGGTGCTTGATCTGCTGGCCGGAGCGGGGATCAACATGTCCAAGCTGGAATCGCGGCCCATGCGGGGAAGCGCGTGGGAATATGTGTTCTTCATGGATACGGGGAGCGATTTGCTGCGGCCTGAACATGCGGAAACGCTGGAAAGACTGCGGGGGCGTTGCCAGTCGTTGCGTGTGCTTGGCGTGTACCCACACGAGACTCCCCGGTTGTGACTGTCCTGCCCGGACATCTCTTGCCTGCGCTGCCCGTTCCCGCTATCGTGCGCTCCACAAGGCGGGAATTATGGACAAGAATCATTTCCTCATCAGGAAACTGTCCGTCGAAGATCTGGATCAATATGACAAACTGTTGCGCTATGCGTTTCAGGTGACGGAAGGCACTTTGCAGGAATCCGGCTGGGAAGACGACGACATCCGGCAGTCGAAATTTCCCATTCTGGAGCGCGCCAGCGTACTGGGATGTTTTGACGGCGACAGTCTTGTGTCCCAGCTCGCGGTATACCCCGTGAAGATGAACATTCACTCTGGTATTTATCCGGTAGGCTTTGTGACCAGCGTGGCCACCTATCCGGAATACGCCGGAATGGGGTTGATGTCGCGGCTCATGAAGCAGAGCCTGACGGACATGAAGAACAGAGGGCGGACGCTCGCCCTGCTGTATCCCTATTCCATCCCCCTGTACCGGAAGCGGGGTTGGGAAATCATATCAGACAAGATGTCATATCGCATCAGAGATGTGCAATTGCCGCAGCACGTCGAAGCGCCCGGTTATGTGCGCCGCGTGTCCGAGGAAAGTCCGGATCTTATGCATCTGCACGCGCAGTTCGCGCAGCAGACACACGGCTGTCTCTTCCGCAACCGCCTGGCCTGGGACGAATACTGGCGCTGGGATGAAGACGACACCACGGTCGCCATCTATTATAATGTAGAAGACACCCCGCTGGGGTACATGGTGTATCTGATTAAAGACGACATCATGCACATTAAGGAGATGATCTATCTGAACAGTGAGGCGCGCAGGGGATTGAGAAAATATGTCGCCGCCCATGTATCGATGATCGATGAAGTGCGGGGCAACAATTTCTTCAGCGAACCTATCGCCTTCAGCCTGGAAGACAGCGATATCAAGGAAATGATCCGTCCCTATATTATGGGCAGGATTGTGGATGTGGAAGCTTTTCTGCGGCGTTATCGCTTCAACCCCGAGGCGCGCGGCGGCGCGGTCACGCTTGAAGTGCGCGATACCTTTCTGGAATGGAACAACAGGACATTCACCATCGCGGTGGAGGGGGGAAAGGCGGTTTCGCGCAAATCTGCACGAAACCGGGCTTCGCTGTCCATCGGAACGCTCACGGCTTTTTTACTCGGGTACAAGCGGGCGCGTGACCTTGCGAGGCTGGAGATGCTCCAGGCGGATGAGGCCACACTCAAACTGCTCGACAGCATGGTCATCCACGAAAAGCCATACATCTCTGACTATATTTGATACACCTGTGCCGCAAACCTGACTGATTTTTGAGCAGCCCGCTCCGTCATAATTTCGCCGCTCCGTAGCGCGGAAAACCGTAAAGGATTGTGTGGCGGGAATTGGCATTGTGCTTGCAGAGAATGTTCAAATCTGCAAAAATAACAATGACGATTCCAGAAGCGGGCGTGAAAGGCGGTGAGAATGCGGAAGAAAATACTGGGTATAAGTTTTGGTGTGGCCGGACTGGCACTGGCCGGGCTTTCGCTTGGCTTCCTTCCGTGGCCGCATTCCCTGCCCAGTGTCAATCGTCCATTGTGCCGTTCCTTGCAGGAATCAAGCCTGCCCCTGGCCAGCCCCATGCTCGACGCCGCCCGTGCTTCCATGCCGAGTGCAGAACGCCATTTGCGCCTGGAGGTTTCGGAACTCGCTGCCAAAGGCTCGGTTGATTTTTCTCCCCCGCCCCGCGCAGACAGGGTATATTCTTCTCTGCTTAAAGAACTTATGGCAGAGACGCCCCGCCCGGTTGTCTTCTCCGGTCCCTCTGGAGCAGGGCTGGCGCGTGGCGTGCCGGAGATTTTGGCAGGTCCCGCCCGTATTTCAGTACGACCGGAAAACGAAAAGAAATTTTCCGGAGCATCGTTGTGTCCCGGCATCGCCGAGTTTAAGGTTCTGCCCCGCAACCCGCTGGAGCCGGGATTCGCGAGTAAGACCATGGTGGAGCGCTCCCATCGCTATCATGACACTGTCCGCCGTTTTGCTTTTCGCTACGGGCTTGACCCGGCCCTCGTGCTTGCGGTCATGCAGGTGGAAAGCAGCTTTGATCCCAACCAGATCAGCGGGCGCAGTGCGCACGGGCTCATGCAGATTGTGCCGGAAACAGCGGGGCGCGAGGTTCGCCGCTGGTTGGGGGAAGGGGGTGAGCCTTCCGCCGGCGAGCTGCTCAATCCCGAGCAAAATATCCGTTACGGCGTTATTTATCTGCACCTGCTGCATTCCGCACATCTTGGCGGCATCAAGGATCCTCTGAGCCGGGAATATTGCGCCATTGCCTCATACAACGGGGGGTCCAACATGGTGCTGCGCCAGTTCGGGGCGAACCGGGAGGAAGCCTTCGACGCCATCAACGCCATGACCGCAGAGGAAGTGTATAACAAGCTTCTGGAATCGTTGCCCGCACAGGAAACCCGTTCCTTTGTACGCAAGGTGCTGGCCGCTCGCCATATTTATACTGCTGTTGTGGACAAGAACCCGACGCAAAGCGAGGGATGAGACTGTTGGCGAGTCGGCAGCCTCGCAAGGCGAAGCTTGCTGTTAGCCTGTGATAACGCTGTTCCGGCTGTTTGTACGGATGAAAATGCCAATTGACAATAACAGGAAGTGATGAAACCTTCCCCGCAGGAAGTATGATGTATGCCCGGCCGCAAGGCGGGGGTGCGGAAACTTCGTGAGTTGGAATATTGCCCCTTGGGCGGAAACATAGTATTTCACCTTTCCCGCCCGCCGTTTTTTTGGGTGGTGGAGAAAACGGTCAACCGCGCGTTTGTCGCGCCATACTAAGGATGAGATGATGAAAAAAAGCGTCATTCTGAGCGGCCTGTTGGCCCTGAGCATGTTCGGCCTCATGGGCATGGGCGGCAATAAGGAAGAAGCTCCCAAGCCGGCAGTCGGCATTGTGCAGACTGTGCAGGTGTACGAGCAGTCCAAGTTGGCCAAAGTCGCCACGGAACGCCTGGAAAAGCTTCAGAATGAAGCTATGGCGAAGCTGGACGCCATGCAGAAGGAAATGAGCGCGGCCGAGGAAGCCAAGGACGATGTGAAGAAACAGCGTCTTCAGGTGGAAATGCAGCAGCAGCTCTACACCATGCAGGGCGCGCTGGAGGCAGAACAGCAGAAAGTGCTGAAGGTCTTGCAGGAAGCCATGCAGAAGGTTATTGGCGAATGCCGTGCGGAAAAGGGCATGGCCGTCGTATTCGAGGCCAGTACCGCCTTGTCTTATGATCAGGCTGCGGATATCACTTCTGAAATCGTAACCCGTCTGGATCAGGAAAAGGTTGATTTTGGCCCTCTGCCGTCACTGGAACCCGCTCCTGCCCCTGCTACCGATGCAGCCAAGGCTCCTGCCCAGGGCGGGGAAGAAAAGCCCGAAAATGCTGAAGCTGCCGCGGCTCCGGCCGACAAGCCTGCCGAAACCCCGGCTGCCGCTCCCGAGGCTGCTCCCGCGAACTGATTCTTCCCGTATTTTTAGCAATATGACAAGACACCCCGCCGGTCTTCTGGCGGGGTGTCTTGTCATGAGGAAACTTTTTCCGAACCGGAGGGCGCTCCCGGTTTTCCAAATCGGAGGTGCGCTGCCCGACTGGCAGAATGATGACAAACTCCGCTTCGCGGAGTTTGCGCCGTCTAAGCCGCAAAGCGGTTTGACGGAAAAGCACGAAAATTGTTCGTTTAACGGCGCGGCAAAACCGCGACCTACTCGCAATTTTCGGGGCTGCTGACGTTATCAGCAGCCCCACGGAGGAGCAGCGCACCTCCGGACCTCCCCGCAGTGCCGAGTCGGCCTGACAGGACTTGAAGCCCCTTGACCCCCATTTGTTCAACGTGGGCAACAGAGTGATTTTATGAGGGTCTGTTCATCAAAAATTCCTTTATGGATTGAAACATACTACTTTTATATATTCATTATGTTGAGGGGGATCGGGGGGAATCATTCCCCCCGGCGGGGTACGGGGCGGAGCCCCGAAAAAACAGATTTAAGAAAAAAGAAGCTCGTGACGTTTTTTTGGATCAATGCCGAGTTTGAGCATGCGTTTACGCAGAGTATAGCCGTTGATTCCCAGTAGCTCGGCTGCACTGTTCTTACCCATGATTTTGCCGTTGGTTCTGCGCAGAACGTAAAGAATGTATTCACGTTCCAGAGTTTCGAGAGGAACAATGGGCATGGCCCCATCAGAGCGGAAAGGCAGAAAAAGGTGATCGGGCCGTTGTTTTTCCGTCGAAAGGTTTGCCGGAATGGCCGGGGAGAGAGCAGGAGAGGGACGCTGAGCTTCGCCCTGCCGGGGAAGACAGACCGGATCGTCGCCAAGGCAGAACTGAACAATACCAGTGCGTCGGGCGGCAATCAGCGCCCGTTCAATGACGTTGGCAAGTTCCCGTGCGTTCCCCGGCCAGTCGTGTTGCTGGAGTTTTTCCATTTCGGCGATCGTGGGCCGGATGGAAGTGGGAAGCCCCAGTTCTTTCCGTTTTTTATGCAGAAAAAAGAAGGCAAGCTCGGGGATATCTTCCGGCCGTTCCCGCAGTGGGGGCAGGTGGATGGGGAAGACATTAAGGCGGTAATACAAATCCTTACGGAAAGCGCCTTCTTTTACCCGATCCGGCAGTGACTGGTTAGTGGCGGCAATGATGCGCACATCAAGACGGATGGAGTCTGTTCCCCCAAGGCGTTCCATATCCTTGTATTCAAGAACCCGGAGCAGTTTGGATTGCGCATCTTCCGGAAGTTCGCCGATTTCATCCAGAAAAATGGTTCCGGTATGAGCCCGTTCGAAGCGGCCTTTTTTCATGCGGCCTGCTCCGGTGAACGCATTCGCCTCGTGTCCGAAGAATTCGCTTTCCAGCAGATGCTCTGGAATCGCCGCGCAGTTCACTTTGATAAAGGGGCGATCCGCCCGATCCGAGCGGTGCTGGATATAATCGGCAATCACTTCCTTGCCTGTACCGGTTTCTCCGGTAATGAGTACCGGAGTCATGGTGGCTGCGACATCATCCGCCATCCTGCGGGCACTGTTTAATCCGGCGGAGAGGCCAACAAGCGATGGAACGTCGCTTGGACCCCGGAACGGTTCGTGCGTCTGGCGGAAACGCCGGTGTTCCTGCTCGAGCGCGCGGAAATGCAGGAAATTGATCATATACAGAGAAAAAGGAGCAGCCAGCCGGTTGAGCAGTATGCCGTCTTCCCGGCGGAAGGCGTCCGTCCTTTCGGAAAAAACATCGACAAAGCCGATATATTTCCCTTCATAATGCAGGTGCAGAACAATGGCCGACTGATAGCGGGAGCGCCCGCATTCACTCATGTAGGAGCGGACGGGGTTGTCCTTTGCCCTGCCGGTGAGCACAAAATCTTTCGTGTTGTGGATAATGCTCTGCGCAAAACGGAATACTTCGTGCGGCAGCCGTTCGAGAGATTCCCCTTCTTCCCTGCCGTCTTTCGCGCATAACGCGAACCTGCGCACAGAGGATATCCCCTCTTCAAAGACACTCAGAGCCAGGGCGTCGAGATCGATATAGTCCGACAGAAAGTGTATGGCCCTGTGCAGCATTATCCGGATGTCCGGGGTGCCGCAGATGATCAGCGTCGCTTTTTGAAAGAAATCGGGAAAGTCATTGTTCTGCTGCGGCATGGAAGCCTCTTGAGAAACACGGGACGGAATGCCGTAATCTTCTCTTGTTACTAAATAACATGAATGTTTCTCCAGGGTCAACCGGATGAATGGTGTGCTGGCACCTTGGCCGCCGGAGGTGCGTGCCACGGCACGTTTGGAGCGACGGCCCCCCGCAGAGCGAATGGTATGTCGTGATAATGGAATAAAAAATATGACTATAGTCACAAAATTGTTTTTAATATCTCACAGTTTGTTTCTGAATGGTTGTATTTGTATGTAATATAGTGTAAAATATAATTTTTTTGTTATGGAACAACTTTTGCTTTGACCCTCACCGTACCCGCATCTGGTAACAGAAGCACTCTGCGCGGGTACGGCAGAGTCGCTTCAGCAAAACGAGAAGGAAGGAATATGAAAACGCTGCTGACCTGCATGGCGGGTATGGCTGTCGCTGTCTCGCTGACGGGCGCGTCCCTGGCGGCCCCAACCGTATTTCCCACAGGCGTGACCATCTACAATCCGGAGAAATGCTATAACGGCTATACCTTGCTCAACGTCTTGCGGGCTACTCCGCACGGCCTGCCGCTGATCGACATGAACGGCAAAGTGGTGAACAAGTGGATGCGGGTGGAAGGCCAGCCAGCCATTTTGCTTCCCAACGGGAACCTGCTGGCCGAAAAGGTTCTGTATGATCCGGAAAAGTGGACAACACGCCTTTTGGAAGGATCGGCGGTTATTGAAAAAAACTGGGACGACAAGCCTGTCTGGAGCTGGGACAAGGGCCAGCTCATTGAGGCGACTCCGGAGCTCAAGGCCAAGGGTATCAAGGAGATGTGGAGCGCACAGCAGCACCACGACCTCCAGCGGGAAGGCATGCCAGTGTACTATGCGCCCGGGGCCGACCCCGTAGAAGGCGGAAAAACCCTGATCCAGTGCCACAAGCTGATCAACGGGGTAGACAGCGCGGCGCTGGTGATTGTCGACAAGGACGGCAAGGAACTGTGGGCCTGGAATTATGTCGAGCATGAGGCCGACATGAAAGGAATCGCCAATTTCCAGAATGCCGCTTCCTGGCTGGGGCCGAACAAGTGGTATGATGCGGGCGATGAACGTTTCCATCCGGAAAACATCATTGCCGATGACGGGCAGTCCGTCATTTACATTCTCGATCACAAGACCGGCAAGCCGGTATGGAAGGTAGGGCCGGACTATGCCCAGGATTCCCCCTTGCGCTCTCTGGGCATGCACCTGCCGGAAGGTGGCTACCGTGGTCTGTTCGGCGGCGGGATGATCCACCATGCGCACATGATTCCCTTCGGTCTGCCCGGTGCGGGCAACATCATGGTGTTTAACAATGGCCTGCCGTATTCGGAAGTGATTGAGTTTGATCCCACCACCGGAAAAAAGGTCTGGGAATATTCCGGCCAGGCTCTGGGGTACGGCCCCACTCATTCCCTTTCGCACTACTTTTACAGCGCCACCATCAGTTCCGCCCAGCGTCTGCCTAACGGCAATACGCTGATCTGTGAAGGCGACGGCGGGCGCATCTTTGAAGTGACGCCTGAACTGGAAACAGTATGGGAATACGTCACCCCTTATATGTGGTACGGCATGGTCAGCGGTTTTGTCGCAGAGGAATTGCAGCGCTCCGACAAAAAGGCTCGGCCCACGAATTCCGTCTATCGGGCCTACCGTTACCCCTATGATTATGTGAAGCAGCTCAAGGCCCCCAGGGAAATACCCGTGACATACGAGGAACCCTTTATCTATGACGATTCCATCCGCGATCACGAAATAGAAAAGGATGGGGAAGAGTTCTCCACCTTCAAGCGTTATTAGAACAGGTTAACATCACGATTGTACATGGCCGGTACATGATGTTCCGGTCCACAGGTTTCACATCTCTGCCGGAAGCAGCCGCAATTCATTTGCGACTGCTTCCAAAACAGTGGGGCGTCGTGCAGAGTCTTGCCTTGTCCGACCCCATGAGCAATTTTAAAATGAAATTGCTCTAAGCGCCGGTTTTAGGAGCAGTGTTTTGTCATCAAACAGGGAGGGTTGTCCGGGCGATCCGGACCGTTCTCCGCCGGGCGGCCATGGCATGAAAAACAAAAAATTTTGCGGCGCGTGGAGTGTCATCCCGTTCTTATGTCTGTGCTCGGGCTGTTTCAGCCTTGTGTATCAGGTGGTCTGGATCAGGCTGTTCAGCCTTTCCCTTGGGTCCACGCTGATTGCGCTGTCTCTTGTCAGCGCATGTTTCTTTTGCGGGTTGGCGCTGGGCAGTTACTGGGGAGGATACGCCGGAGGAAAACTGAAGCACCCCTTGAAACTTTATGGAGCGTTGGAAATTTTCATCGCGGCGCTGGCTTTTCTGGTGCCGTATGCGCGCACAGTGCTGGAAGACGCAGTGCATACCCCATTCGCCCTGCGGGCGGGCGCGGCACTGATTATGTTCGCTGCCGCAGTGCCTATGGGGTGTATTCTGCCCGTACTCAGCCCGTATTTTGCTCAACGTGGAGAAGGCCGTCTGCTTTCTTATATGTATGGCATCAATACTCTGGGAGCCTGCATTGGTTCCCTGGCGGCAGGTTTTTGGGGCATACGCGTTCTGGGCGTGTTTCTGACAAACAGCCTGACCGCTACCCTGAACCTTATTGTGGGGGCGGGAGCCTTGCTCATGGCGGAACGGTTGGGGCGAGTGACGTTCCCTGTTGTGCAGAGCGGCACGGCCTCGGCTCCGTTTCCCGCCGGGGCCGGAGCAGCAGCCTTTCTTTCCGGGGTGACGTTCATGGCCTGGGAAGTATTCTTTGTCCGTTATCTGGGTTTTTATTTTCGGGATACCGCGTTCCTGTATGCCGGCATCATCACGGTGCTTATCTTCGCGTCCGGTGCGGGCGATATTGTCTTCGGGGGGCTGCTGAAGAAATGTTCTCCGGGCAGGCTGTTTGTGGGCGGCAACGTCACAGCTTCCCTTGTCGGAGTATTTTTCATTATTGGCGCGTTGTTCTGTTATCCGCACATTGTCGCGCTTGAGCATAGTCCCGCCGCACAGTTTGTTCTGATCGGAGTTTTTGTTGGCCTGCCGGTGTTTCTGGCGAGCGTGAACATGCCCGTGCTTTTCCAGTATATAAGCCGGGCGGGGAATATACCCGGAGCGGCGGGGAAGTTGTTCTGTTGCAATACACTGGGGGCTGTGTGCGGCGCTTTGCTCTTTCCTTTGTACGTATTTCCGGCCTTTGGCATGACTGCGGCCTTGTGGGGTATGCTGGCGCTGGTTTCTGGCATGACGGCATATGCCTGCGACCTGTGGAGAAGAGGCGGAAGTTCCGGCCTCCGCCGCGCCGTGCGCGGGGTGGGCGTGGCGGCACTGGCTCTTGTGCCGGCCGTGCTGGCGGAGGATATGCCGGATATTACCAAACTCGCGCTGAAAGAAAAACTTCGGGCCGAACTCGGCTCGTGGTCTGCGGAAGCATCCATTTCCGAAATACGGGAAGGACCGTACGGCACATCCTGGGTGGCACTTCTGCCGGGAGGAGAGCGCCTGCTCTTTTCCGAGCGGGTCATCATCAGTCGGGATCGCTCGGCAAGTTTTCGTACCGAGGGGTTTCTGCCGATCCTGATTGGCGAACGCCTTCCCCGCAATGTTCTCTCCCTCTGTTTCGGCGGCGGACTTTCCACCGTAGCGGCTGGCCTTTTGCCGCAGGTGGAAAGTTTTGTCATGGTGGATATTTCACGGGACAATATGGAGCTTGCTCTGAAGTATTTTGCCGACAACGAGCGCTGGAAAACGGACGAGCGGGCCGAGTTCAGGGTGGAAGATGCCTTTCGGTTTCTGAAAGAGAGCGGGAAACGCTTTGACCTGATACTCGCTGAACCCACCCCGCCTTATTTCGGCTACCGGGGTGCGGCGTTCTACACGAGGGATTTTTTCCTGGCGGTTGCCCGCAGGCTGGCCCCTGGCGGAATATTTTCCATGACGCTGCCCTGTGGACAGCTCACATCGGAAGAGACACGCAATGTGATGAAAAGTTTTTCTGCGGCCTTTCCCCATTGCTGTTTGTGGTGGAATGGCGTTGACCCCCTTATGGTCGGAAGTCTTGACGTGGTGAAACCGCAGAGCGGGCGCTTTGAAGAACTGGGCCGCGTGCAGGGCTTTTTGCCGGAATTGGCGCGTATTTCGGGGTCTGCGGCCTTGCATGAACAAGCCTCGTTTCCGGCGGCATTGCTTCTTGTCGATGAGGATTTTCGCGCGTTCTGCCAGCGCGGGGAAACATACGACCTGGATCGTCCTGCTCTTGAGTTCTGCGGAGGAGAAGCCCTGACCTGCCGTAATATCGTTGAAATATTTCAAAGCCTGTCTTCCGCAAAAGCCGTCCGGGAGGCTGTGGGGCAAGGGATGATGCCGGATTTGTATTGGGAAAAGGAATTTGAGCTCAGACGCCGCCGTCTCATCAATATATCGGTGCGCATGGCAGGTATAATCCATTGAAATTCCTCTACAGCGGGAAGGGTGTGCGCACTTTGGCCTGCGTGTGCGGAAAAGCGCACAAAAAGAAAAAAACAGGGGAGGGGAACCTGAGGCAATGTGGCGTGAACACCCCGAAGCCTCATGATAATCGCATGATAGGTACGATTTTTGCTTTATAATTCAGAACACCAACCTTTTGCCTCAAGGAAGCCTCTATGTTTTTCGAGAGACGATGGAAAAACCTGCTGATCGGGGCGATGGTGGGCGCGTCCTGCCTCGCCGGGGCGCCCGCCTCCGGAGCCGAGACGCCGCACGGATTGCAACCCGCCGCCGACATGCCCTATATCCCGGATTTGGGCGGACTGCGGGCCAAGACTTTTAAGAACCAGTACGGCCAGGTACGCCATCTGGCGGAAAGCGTGGTCGTGCGTCAAAGCAAGGTTGAAGGCGGCAAGGCTCAGGTCCCCGCAGGCGGCCTCTTCTACATTTCCGAGACAAAGGAAGACGCCGCGCCGTTTATGCGCGATCCTTTCTTTGTACTCGGCGAACATGCCTATCTTGTGGATCTGAAATCTCACAAGAACGTGGTGCGCGACGTAAATGTCGCGAAACGCGAGAAGGTGCTGGTGGACAAGGCCGGCTACCGGCTGTGGTTTGACTTCTCCACCGACCATTACGACAAGCCCTATATTCAGCTGGCGCTCATCGCTCCTTCCGGGCATTGGCCGCTGGAATTCACCGTGTCTGACCAGTTCGCGCACATGGAAGAAATTCGCAAGCTGGACATGAAGGACGGCCTCAACCCCCAGTTGATCGAGTACTATCTCGATCCTGACTACTGGTACGGGGCCAGCAAATTTACGGTGAAAAACAACGACTTCGACAAGGCTACCTTTGATTCGCTGGAATATCCGGTGATCGATGAGGCTACCTTCTCGCTGAGCCGCCCCTGGGTGCTGGACGTGCGCCAGGAAGACTTCCGCTGGTACGGCACCAAGCGCATCTATGCCTTCCGTCATCCGGAAGGTTTTCTTGTGCGGGTGACGGATTCCTCCGGTGACAAGGTGCTGGGGGAAAAACTGATCCGTCCGGTCACGCCGCAGGGCTATAAAGACCGCGACGATATCAAAGATCAATATTTCCTCTCCATTCCCGAAGAGAACATGCGCGTGGAGATCATGGTGCAGCCGGAATATCTCAAGCATTCCGACTTCACCCCCTGGTCCAACGACGTACCCTACGGCTGGACGGACGGTCTGCTCAGTTTTGTGATCTATGACGACCTCGTTACGGTGAAGAACGGCGAAGCCTGGCCGCTTGACTCCCGTTATAAGGTGGGTCTTGAGGCCAATCTGCTCACCGGCAAGCTCCAACGTCTCATTCTGGAAAACGCCGAAGCCTTCACCCTGGACGATTCTAACAGCAGTTTCGACGGTCCGGTCAAGTATTCCGAAGTGTGGAACCGTCCGGCCTTCAAGTTGGTGGCAAAGGGGTTCAGCGACAAGAGCGTGAGCGAATATTACGTGCGCGATGCCTTCTTCCAGCGCACCGATAACATGGTGTTCGACAAGAAAAAGGGCCGCAAGGATGTGGACCTGTTTGTGGGCCGTGCACCTACGCTGATTCCCATCCTGGAGGACAGCTTCCTGACCCGTCTGTCTGACAAGGCGTATGGCATCGTGGTGCAGGGTTCGCATTTCACTACACATCCGCAGGCCATGGATAACATGTCCTTCAACGCCCCTGACCCCACGGCTCCTTTCGGCGGCTTGCTGCGCGGATTCAACCGCACCAATGTGAAGAACCGCCGGGGCGACGCACTGGTGTCTGCTGAAGGTCTGGTCATCCG
>JAEXGX010000297.1 GCA_023450535.1 Pseudomonadota bacterium
CCTCCGGCGGTTATTTGAAAAGGGGCGGGAGAGAACTTTTGTAAAAGTTCTCTCCCGCCCCCTCTCGCATATTCACTCTTTTTTACGCCTTGGTGATGAGCTTCAGGCCGCCCATGTAGGGCTGGAGCACGTCAGGCACGCGGATGGAGCCGTCTTCCTGCTGGTAGTTTTCCATCACGGCTACAAGGGAGCGCCCGGTGGGCAGGCCGGAGCCGTTGAGGGTGTGCACGAATTCGGGCTTGCCGCCGCCCTTGGGGCGGAAGCGGATATTGGCCCGGCGGGCCTGGAAGTCCGTGCAGTTGGAACAGGAGGAGATTTCCCGGTAGGTGTTCTGGCCGGGCAGCCAGACTTCAAGGTCATAGGTTTTGGCGGAGCCGAAGCCCATATCGCCGGTACACAGGGTAATGGCGCGGTAGGGCAGTTCCAGACGCTCCAGTAGCATTTCCGCATAGCGGCGCATGGTTTCCAGTTGTTCCCAGGAACGCGAGGGATGGGCGAAATGTACCATTTCCACCTTGGTGAACTGGTGTTGACGGATCAGACCTCTGGTATCCTTGCCGTAGGAACCTGCTTCAGAGCGGAAGCAGGGCGTGCCGGCCGTGTACTGGATAGGCAGATCCGCCTCGTCCAGCACTTCCCCGGCGTGGAGATTGGTCAGGGGGACTTCCGCCGTGGGAATGAGATAGTGATCCCAACCCTGAATCTTGAACAGGTCTTCCTCGAATTTGGGCAGTTGGCCGGTGCCCTGCATGGTGGCACGATTGACCATGAAGGGGGGCATGACTTCGGTATGGCCGAATTCCTGCGTCTGAGTATCAAGGTAGAAGTTGTACAGCGCGCGCTCCAGACGGGCAATAGCCCCGCGTGAAACGGAGAAACGCGAGCCTGCCAATTTGCCCGCGCGCTCAAAGTCCAACCCGCCGAGGTCCGCACCCAGTTCCCAGTGTTCCTTGACCGGGAAGGCGAACTTCGGCTGATCGCCCCAGCGGTGAACCTCCGTATTTTCGGTCTCATCCTTGCCCACAGGCACGCTGGCGTCCGGTATGTTGGGTACGGAGAGCATCCACTGGTACACTTCTTCCTTAATAGCTTCAGCCTCGGCGTCCAGAGCCTTGATCCGATCGGAAAGCTGGCCCAGCTCGGCCACGAGTTCGTCGGCATCCTCTCCGGTCCTCTTGCGGCGGGCAACCTCGGCGGATTCAGTGTTGCGGCGGTTTTTCAGGCTTTCCACCTCGGCCAGCGCAGCGCGACGGCGTTTGTCCATTTCCAGAAATTCATCCATGGAAATTTTGGAATTGCGGGCCTTGAGCGCGGCGGCCACGGTTTCCGGTTCTTTCTGCAAAAGCTTGAGATCGAGCATGGTTCCTTCCTTGGAAAGGGATGGTCGGAGCGGAAAATTCGCTGCGTTGTGAAGTTTTTCAGTAAAAAATTGTTCTTTCTGTGTAGCTCCGGGCGGAGCGGGCGTCAATAAACGGAATGCGCGGAAAAGGCGGGACGCAGTTATGCCGTTTTTCTCGCCGGGAACAGCGGGGCTTTCCTCTTCCCCCTGTGCGCGCAATATGGTAAAAAAACAGTGTCCTTACGGCGGCCTGGAGCCAAATTTGGGGGAAGGGGGGGCATAGTTGTGCGAAATGATATTCTTGTTGCATCTCTGGTCATTTCCCTTGGTGTTTTGTGTTGTGCCCTGTGGTTTTGTGCGCCTTCCCGCGTTGTAGCAGCCCCTTCCTCCATGCCTTCTGCGGTCCTGCCGGATAACCAAATGATAACGTCCGCTCTGGAGCGGGCCGTGCGGGAAGTCAACGCGCAAACAGTGATGCCCGGCGGCGAGAGAATGGCCGCGACGGTAAAAGAGAAGGGGAATTCCGGAAAATCGTTCAGTATGCTCCCCCGGAATATTGAAGAGGTGGCCCGCTGGCTGCTATGGGGTTCGGTTGCCGTCATGCTCGGCATTGTGCTCTTTCACCTGCGCGACAATTTATGGAGTTTCAGCCGTGCGCGCGATGTGAGAGCACGGGAAGATTCTTTTGCCGCGCGCGAGAAATCCGCAGCGTCGGTCGCGCGCATGGAGCGGGCGGGCGGCGAGGCAGATTCTCTGGCTGAACAAGGGGATTACGCTCAGGCCATTCATGTGCTGCTGTTGCAGACGCTGGAAGAACTGCGCCTGCGTTCGGGCGCGGGATTCGCCGCGTCTCTGACCAGCCGGGAACTGCTGCACGGTCTGGAGCTTCCCCCTGATCAGCGCCGCCTGTTCAGGGAAATCATCGAGCGGGTGGAAGTTTCCTGGTTTGGACCTCATGAGCCGGATGGCGAGGAATATGCCGCATGCCGCCGTGATTTTGAAGTATTGAAAGGCATGATCCATGCGGGAGGTGCGGCATGAGTAAAGGGCCGTTTTCCCGTTCGGCGTTGGTTTTGCTTTTTGCCGGTGCGCTGCTGCTGTTTTCGCTGTCCGTGCTGTTGCCTGCGTATGATGATACGCCGCGCGCCAGCTCGACATCTATGACAAACACCTATAATTCGTCCGCCGTTGGGCATGCAGCTCTGTATGAAATGCTGCGTCTCCTGGACTTTCCGGTGGTGCGGAAGCTCGGCGGGCAGTCTGTTCCCCGGGGGCGCGGCTCCTTACTGGTTCTGGCTGAACCGGGGCTTGATTTTTTTATGGAAAGCGGCATTGAGCTGCTGTCTCATCCCCGTTTGTTGCTGGTACTGCCGAAATGGCGCGGGGTGGAGGACGAGAGGCGTCCCGGCTGGATTGCGGAAGCCAAACCTTTGCCGGTGGAAAACGCAAGAATGGCTCTGACCTTCGCGGAGGGAAAGGGTGCGGTTGTTCGCACCCTGTGGCCGTCTGTATGGACGATCAATGAACTCGGCGTCGTGCCCACGGGGACCGATGTTGTCCAACTGGTCCGTTCGTCAACGATGCGCCCTGTGGTAGGCACGGAGACAGGCATGCTGGTGGGCGAGCTCAGAGATGGAGGGAACCGCGTGTGGGTCCTGTCCGATCCGGATGTGCTGTCCAATCATGGTTTGGTCAAGGGAGACAATGCGGCGTTTATGGTTTCCCTGATTTCGGCGGCGCGCGGGGCTGGGCCGGGGCGCGCCGGGCCGCCCGTGGTGTTTGACGAAGGTCTGCACGGTTTCAGCCAGCCGGAAGACACGGCGTTTCGTCTGCTGTTCCGTTTTCCCTTCTCCCTGGCCGTGCTGTTGCTCTGCGCCGCAGGAGCCTTGTTGGCGCTGGCAGGCGCGCGGCGCTTCGGCGCGCCTTTGCCGGCCGAGGTGGCCTGCGGTTACGGCACGGGGGAACTTATCGCTAATAGTGCGCGGATGCTGGATTACGCGGGGTATCAGGACATGACCCTGCGGCGGCACGCGCACATGACGCTGCGCGCCGCCGGGCGCGCCTTGCATGCACCTGCCGGACTGGAAGGAGCCGCGCTGGCCGCATGGCTCGACTGTATTGGAAAGGCGCGCGGAGTGGAGCGCTCTTGCGCGGATATATTGCGCGAAATCGATGAAACGCAGCCCGGTGGCCGCCGGGATCTTGCGCGTCTGTTCGCTCTTGTCGGAAACATGTACCAATGGAAAAGGGAGATCCTGCATGACGATGGAACACGTGAACAGACTCGTTGACTCCGTCCGGGCTGAGATTGGCAAGGTTATCGTCGGTCAGGAAGAGGCTGTGGAACTGCTGCTCACCAGTCTGCTGTGCGGCGGGCATGTTCTGCTCGAGGGCGTGCCGGGTACAGGCAAGACTTTTCTTGTTCAGGCCTTTGCCGCCGGGCTTGATCTGGAGTTCGGGCGTATCCAGTTCACGCCGGACATGATGCCCGGCGACGTACTGGGCACCAACTTGTTCAATTTCCAGACCAACGCTTTTACCCTGACCAAGGGGCCGATTTTCACCCAGATTCTGCTGGCCGACGAGATTAACCGCACGCCGCCCAAAACGCAGGCCGCATTGTTGCAGGCCATGAGTGAACGGGCTGTGACCATTGACCGCCAGACCCACGATCTGGGGCAAAATTTCATGGTGGTGGCGACGCAGAACCCCATTGAACAGCAGGGAAC
>JAEXGX010000305.1 GCA_023450535.1 Pseudomonadota bacterium
GTCTACTGCGTCATGATACGACAAATTCGCTCTTCAGCGTCCTGGCGTAATAGGGCTGGCAATTTCCAAAGCGTTCCACTGACCCTCAGTTCTTCATGCTCACCGAGCACAAGCACCGCAGGGACGCAATAACGCCCGCTTTCGTCCAAAATACGCATCACCTGGGGACGCAGACCCTCCTGAATGTCCGCTTCCAGCACCAAAGCCAGGCTTCCGTCGGAAAGGCGGACAAAAGATCCGGGCGGATACACGCCCATAAGCCTGATGAACTCCTGCGGATAGCCGGGAGCAAAACGGTTATCCCGCTCCTGATACATAAAACCGAGAGCTCTGAACGGGGTCACCGGTTGCCGGTAACCGCGCTTGCTGGACATGGCGTCGTACATGTCCACCACAGCCAGCACCCGCCCGGTGAAGGAAATCTCTTCTTCCGACTTGCCGTAAGGATAACCGGAGCCGTCATAGCACTCATGGTGATCCAGTTCGCCGTCCAACACAATGGGAGAAACATTGTGCCAGCCCCGCAAATAGTCTTGCCCCTTGAGCACATGCGCCTGCATTTCCTCCATCTGTAAGGGAGAGAGTTTGCCCGGGTAATGCAATATCTGCACGGGAACAAAGCGTTTGCCCACATCATGGAGAAATCCTGCGGACACAAAATCCGGAAGATATTCCCGTTTTACGCCGAGATGCATGGCAAACGCCGCGCTCAATACGGCCGCATTCACGCTATGGGAAAGCAGGTATTCGTCATCGCAGCGCAGTTTGCATAAGCTGAGCAATGCAGCTTTATTACGCGTCAGGCTGACTGTCATATCCGTTGCCCATGCTGCCAGTTCGGCGCGGGGAAAAAGCTCCCGTTTCTCCTCAAAAAGTTTGCGGGCCAGTGCCATCCCCTGAGCGCGCAGGACACACGCGGCGGCGAATTCCACCTGCATGGGGAGCCGGGGCGCAGGCTGATCCGGAGCGCTCTGGCGCAGTTCGCTTTCCGGAATAGACTCAACGAGATAACGATTGATCTGAGGATTGACGATACGGGCGATAATTTCTTTATCGCCCGCATTCCCATCCTGCTCTTCTGGCCCAGACAGATCTCCCGGCCCAGGCAGTTCTTCTGTCTCTGCTCTGCTTTCAAGTTTATCCGTCATGTTTCAATCCATAGTCGGCTCCATCCGTCGACTGATTCCCCTTCCGGCGGATAGGAGCCGTACGGATTGCCTCTTCCTGCGGGAAGGGGGTTACAAAAAAGGAAATTTTGATGAATTTGTCCAAGCACCTGTTCATGCTTCAGCCATGAATCATTCCACTGTTACACTCTTGGCCAGATTACGCGGCTGATCCACGTCCTTGCCCAGATAGTCGGCCACTTCGTAACTGAACAGCTGCAATGCCGGCAAAGCGAGGAACGACGACAGCTCGGATCGGCAGGAAGGCAATACCCAGAGCACATCTGCATGCAGCTCGCCGCACTCGCCCTCGGCATCCATCTGGGTCAGCACGATAACCTTGCCCTGTCTGGCTTGCACCTGTTCGATATTGGATACTATTTTGGAGAAAAACTCGTCCCGAAGTGCCAGTGCAAAGGTGGGGAATTCCGGGTCCACCAGCGCGATGGGACCATGCTTCATCTCCCCTGCGGCATAGCCTTCCGCATGAATGTAAGAAAGTTCCTTGAGTTTGAGCGCACCTTCCAGGGCCAAAGGATAGGCCGGGCCACGCCCGAGGTAGAAAAAGCTGCGCGCCCCCGCATAGGCGCGAGCCGTGCGGATAGCAGTCTCGCGCATGGCAGGCAATGCGTCGTTCAGCAAATCGGGCAGGCCACGCAACTGGGTAAGCAGGTCGGCATCACCTTTCATTCCCTTGCGCTTTCCCCAGTACAGGGCAAGCAACAGCAACACCGCCATCTGGCTGCACATGGCCTTGGTGGAAGCCACGCTGATTTCCGGCCCGGCCTGAGTATACAATACAGCATCGGCCTCACGCGCAATGGCAGAACCCATAACATTGCACAGGCCCAGCGCAATATGGCCCTTTTCCCTGGCCAGACGCAACGCCGCCAGAGTATCGGCCGTTTCTCCGGACTGGCTGATGGCCAACACCACCTCGCCCTCTTCCAATAAGGGATCGCGGTAACGGAATTCGGAAGCTATTTCTACCGTAACAGGTACGCCGCCAAATTTTTCCAGCAGACGAGCGCCCCACAGTCCTGCGTTGAACGAGGTTCCACAGGCTACAATACGCAAACGTCTCGGCACCTCCAGATCGTCCAGCTCGGGCAGCCAGACGCCTTCGGATTCATCCTGCGCGGGATCAACTGCTATGCGCCCGGCCATACAGTCGGCGAGGACTCGAGGCTGCTCCATAATCTCCTTAAGCATGAAATGCTTGAATCCGTCCTTGCAGGCAGCCTGCATATCCCATTCAATGTGCGTTATTTCCCGGTGGACCGGGGCCAGATCGTCAAGACGGAACAATTCCCACGCACGGGCATCGGCCGCGCCGCCCTCTTGCGTCTTTTTCCGCCCGATACGCGCGATTTCCCCGTCTTCCAGAAAAACCACATCACGCGTGTATGCCAGGA
The DNA here is from genome assembly GCA_023450535.1 of Pseudomonadota bacterium. Lineage (GTDB taxonomy): Bacteria > Desulfobacterota > Desulfovibrionia > Desulfovibrionales > Desulfovibrionaceae > Mailhella. Next base: position 2,582 of record JAEXGX010000305.1, read on the forward strand.
ACGCGGGGATGTCCGACGCCACAAAGCATTCGCCCGCGCCGACGCCGATCAGCAATGGTGCGGATAACCGAGCGCCGTATACCACCCCCGGCTCTTCGGATGACACCATGGCTACGGCATAGGCGCCTCGTGCACGGCGCAGGGCACGGGCAAACGCCTCAAGCAGGGAAGAGGCGCGCTTGCGTTCTTCTTCAATAAGACAGGCCAATACTTCCGTATCGGTGTCCGAAACAAAGGAACAGCCGGCGGCTGTCAGCTCATCCCGTAATTCCTGAAAATTCTCAATAATGCCGTTATGTACAAGGGCGAGCGTACCGCCCCGCGCCATCTGTGGATGCGCGTTGCGCTCTACTGGCGCGCCGTGGGTAGCCCAACGGGTGTGCCCGATACCGCAGGTGGAAAGCACATTGGGTTCAGTCGCAAGCTTCGCTTCCAGAGCGGACAGCCTGCCCGCCGCCTTGACCACATGGAGTTTTCCGGCCTGCAGGAAAGCCACTCCGGACGAATCATACCCACGGTATTCCAGCCGGTGCAAGCCTTCGATCAGAAGAGGAACTGCGGGGCGATGCCCGCTGTAGCCAACGATTCCACACATGTGCAGAGATCCTCATGTTAAAGTAACGAAGACGCCATAGTAGCGGCCAATCTGACGCCGGGCAAGCCGTCTGATCGGGGTAAAAAATATTTTCACCCTGCGTCCCAGTCGACAGGCGCAGTCAGAAGACAAGATTGCACATATTAACTTTTAAATTTTACCTGGGCAGGAAACCATAATTTCAGGCTTCGGACATGACAAAGGCCGCCGGAGGAATCCGGCGGCCTTTGTCAGTTAAGATATTCTACTTTTTCTCAGGATTAAAGCTGGAAGGTACGGAATTCACCTGGAGCAGCTTCACCCAGTCGGGCGTTCCTTCGGGCATCAGGGCATGCTTCACGCTCATGTCCTTGCCCTTGAAACGCGGATCGTCCTTGGCATAACGCAAAGACTTGTGCACACGCAGTTGAGTCATGTCGCCGTTGGCGCTGGAGGTAGCGTACACTTTGTCGTTCTTGCCCATAGGGTTGACGAATTCCCACACGATGCGCTTGTCGGGCAGCACTTCGATAGTGTGCCCGCCAGTCAGGGTAGCAGTGATCAGCCAGTTGCCGTTGGGCAGCTTTTGCGCCCCACTCTGGGTGGCGGAATAATAGTTCCAGTCGCGGGTGTTGACGTCGGACGCTTTCCACTGCCACACTACCGCGTTCTTTTTCGGGTCAAGCTCCACCGCGCGGGTGTAGTTGCCGGAAGGACGGGTATGGCCGTTATCCATGATGGAAATGGTGTCTTCATCGGTCCAGTCCGGAGCGTGAGGGCCGAACAACTTCTGGTCGCCGTCATCAGCATAGCCGGCCGGAGCCTTGCCCTTGCCGTAGTTGGCCGGGTTGCCCCAACGATATTTAATGCCCTTGTCGCTCTTGTAGTCAATCACATACACTTCAGCCAGATTGCGGGAAGTGATGGCGACTTCGTTTGTTCTGGGATTATAGGCCACACCGTTAAAGTGCGTCCAGTCCGGTCCGGCCCAGGCATGGCGGATGCGGGGCACGAACTTGTTGATATCAATCTGATCCGGTCCTGTACCAATGTGATCCCACACGGCCCATTCCCAAACCACCTTGCCGGTGCCGTGTTCGATTTCCCGCACTACGTCGGGCCAGATGCCCTCGATGAGCTGCTTGCCGTCTTTCAGACCGTCTTTGAACAGGTAACGCCCGGGTGCGTCCGGCGTCAGCCCCTTGGCGAGGGCGTCCTCATAGGAGTGTTTTTTCCATACCAGAATCAGAAGATTGCCGTTGGGCATCACTTCAAAGGTGTGATGGGAAACCTCTTCGTTGGGAATGTAGCTTTTGTATTCCCACACTTTTTTTCCGCTCCAGTCGAACTCCTCAAACAATCCGGCCTGGCCCCCGAAGGAAGGCTGTACGCCGGGCAGAGAAGAATGGCGGATCAGGTTACCGTTGGGCATCAGTTCCGCGTAAAAGCAGCCGTAGTCGCTTTTCCATTCGTTGACCACGTTGCCGTCCATGTCGATCAGATAAGTGGTGTTCGCGGTCTGCGGAGCCACCAGTGTATACCCGTCGAAGGCGCCCGGAGCTTTGTACAGCAGTCCCAGCGGCCCCTTGAAGGCTTCATACGCCTGCGCGCTTCCGGCCAGAGCCAACGCGGCAATACCAGCAGCCACCACTTTTCCTAAACGTTTCATGTCTCTTCCTCTGGTTGGATATCGTAAGCGACCGACGCGGGGAACAACGCCATTCCCTCTCCGTGCGCAACCGCCTGCGGTTTTTTCCTGCCGGGCGGGCGGGGAAAACTCGCCCGGCAGGCTTTTGACGCCACAATTATGGGGGCCAGGGGAGATACTCTCCCCTGACGGGGTACGGGACGGAGTCCCGATTTAGCATCTACTTGCTCGCGGGGCGGGTCACAATCCAGGGTTCGTCAAACTGCACTGTGGGGCGCTTGTCCAGCGTGGTTTTGAAGTTGGGGATATTGCCCTTGTCGTCGGGCAGCATGATAAAGCTCTTCGGTTCAACCGGAGCAGTCACGGAAGTTTCCACAGGTTTTTTCAACTGCGGCACCCATTCGTAGGGCACGGCATAGGCACGGTACGTTGTGTTGGCCTTTGCTCCCGGGGCGTATCCGTAGGGGGAACGGTATTCCCATACGATCTCGCCCATAGGAGTCACTTCAAAAATGCGGCTGCACGCCCCTTCGTCGATCAGCGTATTGCCATTAGGCAGGCGCTGGGCGATGGAAATATAGGGCGAGAAGAAGAACTTATAGCCGTGCTGCGTGGGGGAAAGCTTCATCGTCGTGGCGGAATATTCCCACACACGGGTCTTATCGATGGGGTTGAATTCAATAATACGGCTCCAGGCATGAGCCTGGGAATCAGCATACAGGTCACCGGGCAAAGGACCACCGTTGTCGAAGAGCAAAATATTACCTTCGCCGGGCAGCCCCTTGGGAATCATATGCGTGCCATGCACCCCGGTGATCGGAGCCAACGCGGCGTCCGCGCCCACGAAAGGCGGAGTCACCTGCCACACGATATTGCCGGTCTTGTGGTCAATGATGAACAGGTGTGAAGTATTCCGGCTGTCGCAGATGATGTTTTCCGGATGGAAGCGCTCGTCGCCTGCGTCATACCACTTGTTCGGACCAAGCCAGGAGGCGCAGTTGATATGGAACCAGTCCACGCCGCCCAGCTTCTTGCCCACCGGGGCCATGCGGTGCAGCTTGTTAAGTGCGCTTTCAGTAAAGCCAAATTCGGTAAAGTGCTCACTGGCGAACCACTTCCAGACAACTTCTCCTTTGCCGTCCACAATATAGATGGCGTCATCCAGCAGCTCATCTTTATTGATGCGAGGGTTCTGGGTATTGCTGTGTGCGAGCACCAGCATTTTGCCGTCCAGCCGGGGTTCCATGCCGGGCGCGTAGTAACCGGTGGAAGAACCTTCAAGCTGGAAATCATGATGCTGGCGGGCAGCCCAGAAGGAACCATCCGCCTCGGCGGGCTGTCCCTTGGAACCCTGTTCCACCTTCTGCCACTTATTGAACTTGCGGACAATTTTGTTGTCCCAGTCCAGAATGGCCACGGCACTCTGATCCTGAAAACCTTCGGCCACGGGCGGGTAGATAGAAGTCATCAGATGACCGCCGGGCAGAACTTTACTGGGCTGAGCGGCGGCGCCCCAGTTATCCCATTCCTTCACCAGATTGCCATTGCGATCAATCAACTTGGGATACGTTCCCGCAAGAATAATATAGCTGTTCCAGCACTTGGCAGGATCATACTTGATGGTTCCCACCGGGATGACATCTGTCTGGGCCTGCGCAACGCCCGCGCAAATGCACATTGCGCTAAGCCCGAGAGCCAACGTTTGCAGAAATTTCATTCAAATCTCCTCTATCCTCTCAATAGGACTATTTCTGCACGACCGGCGCGGGGAACACCCATTTGTTCCCTCTCCCTGCGCAACCGTACATGTTATGCTCCACACGTCCTGCTCAAGAGCATGTGTCCATGCGCAGGACGGTATTGCGGGCGCTGTTATTTCTTCGCCGCAGGCATGGGCACGGTTTCGCACTTGGCGAAAACTTCCAGCCAGTCAGGAGAACCGGCGGGCATAAGCTCACGCCTGGCGCTCATATCCCTGCCCTTGAAACCGGGCCAATCCTTGCCGTAGCGCAGTGCCTTGTGCACGGAATCACCGTTGCCGCCGTGGGCGTTGCTCAGGGCATACACCTTGTTGTCAGCCACGGGATTCACATATTCCCACACAATGCCATGATCCTTGGTCACTTCGATAATATGACCCGGGGTGGAAGTGGTGATCATCCAGTTGCCGTTGGGCAGTTTCTGCGCGCCGTTCTGGAATGCGGAATAGAAGTTGCTGTCGGAGGCCTTCGCCAGTTTGGGCGTCCACTGCCATACAACCTGGCTGGTCTTCGGGTCCAGTTCCACCGCGCGGGTATAGTTGCCGGAAGGGCGGTAACAGCCGTTATCCATGATCGACAGCGTGCCTTCGGGCGTCCAGTCAGGAGCATGGGGACCCCACAACTTCTGATCGCCATCCTTGGCGTAGCCCCAGGGCAAATCGCCCTTGCCGTAGTTGCCGGGGTTGCCCCAACGGTACTTGATGCCGCCGTCGCTCTTGTAATCAATGATGAATACTTCACCGAGGTTACGGGAGGTGAAGGCGACTTCATTGGTCTTGGGGTTATAACTGATGCCGTTGAAGTGAGTCCAGTCCGGCCCGGCCAATGCGCGCATAATGTTGCCGAGATCGCAGAACGCATTAATATCGAGCTTGTCCGGCGTGGTGCCGACATGATCCCATACCTTCCATTCCCACACGGTCTTGCCGGTACCGCGCTCCACTTCCCGGATCACGTCGGGCCAGATGCCGTCGCACATGTAGCCGTTGCCCAGCTTCATGCCTTCCTTGAACATGGTGCGGCCGCGCTTCTGGGGATCAAGCCCTTTGGCCAGAGCTTCGTCAAAGGTACGGTGTTCCCATACCAACAGCAGAACGTTGCCGTTGGGCATGACTTCAAAAGTATGATGCGACACTTCCTTGCCAGGCGTATAGCATTTATATTCCCACACTTTTTTACCGGCCCAGTCGAACTCTTCCAGCAGGCCCGCCGCGCCGCCGAAATCGGGGTCACGTTCAGGCAGGCGGGAGTGGCGCAACATGCCGCCATCGGGCAACAATTCGGCATAGAAACAGCCGTACTCGCTTTTCCATTCGTTCACGACCCTGCCATCCATATCCAGAAGATAGGTCGTTTTGGATTTCTGCGGAGCCAGCAAGGTGTATCCTTCATACGAACCTTGCTTCTTCTGCAGCAGGCCCAGCGGCCCCTGAAAGGCTTCATAC
>JAEXGX010000301.1 GCA_023450535.1 Pseudomonadota bacterium
ATCTGGTTCTGCATATCGCTGATGTGCTCCAGCATCACGGCGCATGGGAAGGTCTTGTCCGTGCCCTGCGCTCCGGCCTTGCGCGTATCGAGGATGCGGGCGATATGCCGGATGGCGCACGGACCAAGGGGATTGAACCCGAGCCCCTGTCCCTGGAACTCAAGGTTGTGCTGGTGGGGCCGGACGATCTGTATGAAACGCTGCTGGATAACGATGACCGTTTCGCCAAACTGTTCAAGATTAAAGCTCAGATGACCGGGGAAACCCGCCGTGCTGCGCCCGAGGTACGGAACTGGCTGCGTTGTCTTGTTCGGATTATCGATGAAGCGGAGCTTCTGCCCTTTGGCCGGGATGCTCTGGCCGGGCTGGTGGATTACGCTTCCTTGTTGTGCGAGGATCAGCGCAAGATTTCCCTCAAGTTCCCCCTGCTGCGAGAGGCGATGATAGAAGCTTCGGCCGTGGCATCCATGAAGGGGGCGGCGAAGGTGGATCGTTCCAGCCTTGCCGAGGCATTGAAAGGCCGCCTGTATCGTGCGAACCTGGTGGAAGAGTTGTTCATGGAAGAGTACGATCGCGATCTGATCAAGATCCGTACCGACGGAGCGGAGATCGGGCGCGTCAACGGACTTTCCGTGACTTGGAACGGCGATTTCGAGTTTGGCCTGCCGCATCAGATTTCCTGTACCGTGGGCGTGGGACACGGCGGCGTCATCGACCTGGAACGTGAGGCGGAGCTGGGCGGCCCCATTCATACCAAGGCCATGATGATCCTCAAGAGCTATCTGCTGGATCAGTTCGCACACAACAAGCCTCTGGTGTTGGCGGGCAGTCTGTATTTCGAGCAGAGCTATTCCGGTATTGAAGGCGATTCCGCCTCCGGGGCGGAGCTGGTCGTTTTGCTGTCGGCTCTATCCGGCGTGCCAGTGCGGCGTTCTCTGGCCTTCACCGGCGCGGTGAACCATTCTGGCGATATCCTCGCCGTGGGCGGGGTCAACCGCAAGATCGAGGGCTTTTTCGCTCTGTGTGCACGGCGGGGCCTGAGTGGAGACCAGGGAGTGATCATTCCCCGCGACAACGTGGAACATCTTATGCTCGATGAAAAGGTGATCGAGGCCGTGCGCGCGGGCAAATTCTTCATTTACCCGATTGCCCATATCAGCGAGGCACTTGAACTTCTGACCGGCATGAATGCCGGACGGCGACGTAAGGACGGTTCGTTTACCAAGGGAAGTCTGTTTCAACTGGTGGACGAGCGCCTGCACGAACTGGGCTGGCAGGCGGAAAACGCCTTCAAGAAGCGCCGCCGGAGTTCTTGAACCGGGGCTACTCTGTGAGCCTTCTATGGCGCATGAATGCTTGACATCATCTGTACTCCGTGGGAAAAGTGACGGCTACGCGCTCGTAGCTCAGTTGGATAGAGCGACAGCCTCCTAAGCTGTAGGCCCCGTGTTCGATTCACGGCGGGCGCACCAATTATTTCAAGCCCTTACTGGTGTCCAGTGGGGGCTTGTTTCTTTGGGCACATATTTTGGGGCACATGCCCAAGGTCAGGGAGTGATTTGACAGCCGCACGTTTTTGCGTGTCCATGACAAATTGGTAATGACTCAGAAGCAATGTTTATGCAGGCCGGGCACTGATGTTTGACTGAACTGTATTTTCTCCATCCCATGCGGATGATTCGACCAATGAATGTAGAAAATTTTTCATTCCTGCGGTTTTTGATGTACCTCCCACAGTCATCACAGTATATCCGTATTTCTCTCATAGATACTGCCTCACAACACTTTGAATACTGTACACTCGCAAGCAGGGTATTTTTTCTTTTTATTCACCATGCCACACTTTGCGCATTCGCGGTTGGGTTTCCCGTCCGACCGTCGTTCACCTTCAACAAGGTCAACTGTTCCACGATATTTACTCCCGTCGATTTTGGTTATGTCCCCCATATGCAGCACCTCTGGAAAATTTCCAGCATGGCGGAAATTTCATCGGGGCAGTCAGTTGTATGGGGGGACAATTTCCATTTCGTCAGGCGTAAAATTACGTAAAGATGTTGATTTACCACAGCCACTTTCCCCAGGAATTAAAGCAGGAATTCCCATTGTGTTTTCCTTTCGTTCATTCGTTTTCTTGCGTTTTCATACTTGTTTCAATTGCTTGAATTGTTTTTATGTCTTCGCCGCCCGAAAAAGAAGGGCCAGTGTTGCACACAGCCCTACGGGTTACGCCAGGGAAGTAGCTCGTTGCACCAGCTCACAGCCGCCCCTGCCACGCAAGGTGGCGCAAGCAGGTGAGAAACTTTTTGTAGAGGCACAGTATGCTGAGAAAAATAGGGGATCCACTTGCTGACCGGGGATTGAAAGAACTCTCTATCTCGGCACGGGTGGACGTTGAATTTCAGCACTATGTCTATATGTGGTGCGATGAACACGATATTACTCCGTCAGATTAATTATTGAGGAGCTGCGTAAGCTGGTTGAAGTGGAAAAAAAACGGGATAAAAGCAGGTTATCAGGAAGAAAATAGCATAGATACAATATATATCTGTATTACGTGTGAAACACTAGAGGGAATCTAGAGAATGAAAGAATGTACAGACTGCCATAATCCCCTGCACGAAGGCTCGAAAAAGAAATTTTGCGATACCTGTTTGAAAGAACACGAGCGTGCACAGCACAGGGCGAAGTGGCGGAAAGAACGCAAGGCGGCGCACAAGCCAGAGAAGATGGGTTGTTCAGCAGACCTTCGCTGCTGGTCGGGCACAAGTGCTCTGACTGCGGCAGGCCGACGCCTGATCACCGTTGCCCGGCGTGTCTTACTGCTTGGCGTAAAAGGCATGGAGTGTATCTGAATGACACGGATGAGGGGGGGACTATAGGGGGGCAAGAGAAACGAGAATAGCGTTATTGGCCGGTTCGGCTTGACGGATACTTGACTTTTGCTTGACTGATGCGGTCCCGGCGGTTGACGGTTGGCTGCGCTATGTGGCCGGAGAGCGCCCCGCCCGTAACGGATGGGACAGGGCGGCGTCCTGGGCGCGAAAGAACGCGGCGCTGTATACTATGGGATTCAAGCTCTCCACCATGCTTGCGCAGGTGACGGGGCTGCTTTCCACAGTCGCGGAAATCGGCCCGCGCTGGGCGCTGCGGGGCGTGGTTGACACCTATGGTCAAGGCAACCCGTTGGAAGTGTATCGCACTGTCATGGAACTTTCGCCCATGATGCGGAACAGAATCACAAGTATTGACCGCGAAGTTTTCGAGATGTCGTCAGGGCTCATGGATACAGATTCGTCCAGCCGGGTACTTGATCCCTTCGTGCGTATGAAGTCTGCTATGGAAAAGTACGGCTTTGTGCCTATGGGCTGGGTACAGATGTTTTTTGCCGACCTGCCAGCATGGAACGGAGCCTATGCCAAGGCATTGAAGGAAAACGGCGGAGATATCGGAGAAGCTGTGCTGTACGCCGACGCCGTTGTGGAGCGCACGCAGGTGGGCGGCGCGGAAAAAGACCTTGCCGCCGTCC
>JAEXGX010000312.1 GCA_023450535.1 Pseudomonadota bacterium
GGACGGCGGCAAGGTCTTTTTCCGCGCCGCCCACCTGCGTGCGCTCCACAACGGCGTCGGCGTACAGCACAGCTTCTCCGATATCTCCGCCGTTTTCCTTCAATGCCTTGGCATAGGCTCCGTTCCAGGTCGGCAAATCGGCAAAGACCATCTGCACCCAGCCCATAGGCGCAAAGCCGTACTTTTCCATAGCAGACTTCATACGCACGAAGGGATCAAGTACCCGGCTGGACGAACCTGTATCCATGAGCCTTGACGATACCTCGAAAACTTCGCGGTCAATGCTTGTGATCCGGTTCCGCATCATGGGCGAAAGTTCCATGACAGTGCGGTACACGTCCAGCGGGTTGCCTTGACCATAGGTGTCAACCACGCCCCGCAGCGTCCAGCGCGGGCCGATTTCCGCGACTGTGGAAAGCAGCCCTGTCACCTGCGCAAGCATGGTGGAGAACTTGAATCCCATAGTATACAGCGCCGCGTTCTTTCGCGCCCAGGACGCCGCCCTGTCCCATCCGTTACGGGCGGGGCGCTCTCCGGCCACATAGCGCAGCCAACCGTCAAGCGCCTCTGCTATCGCCACTCCGGCAGTCTCCTGTATCGCACCGTTCACTTCCTTGCGGCGCAATATCTTTGCCACTTCAACCACTGGACGCCTGAAGGCCAGCATATGAGCCATTTCGGCCACATGCCGGGGAATCACATCCAGAGAAAGGGAAAGCGGCGTGCCCAGTCCTGTGGCTGTTCTCTGTTTCATCGAGCCGTGGCCCACGGAAGGGAACATGCCTCCGGTCTGCGTTCCGAGCCTGTCCGTATCAATGGGCTTGACCGAAAGCTCCCGGTCATAAGCCACAGGGTAATATCCACCCCGCAGCAGGCCGAAGCGTGTCTGTACGGGCTGAGCTTCAACTGTTTCCGGCCTTACTCCGGTCAGACTTTCCTCAAGGTCGAAACTCTCTTTCCTGAATGTCTCGAAATAATCCCATACGCCCTGCGCAAAGCGCACATCTCTTTCATCCAGCGTGTCGATAATCGCCCGGATCTGTTCCGCCGTGAGCGTCTGCCCGGCCATGAGACGTTGCAGATTCCCGGCATTGCCGCTGTTCAGCAATATGGAAATCGCCTGTTCCCGGGTTATGGCGTCGGGTATCCCCGGCACGGTGAAACGTTTTCCTTTCATGTCCACCAGTTCCCGCCGCGAGTACACGGAGAAAAGCTTTTTCAGCGTATCGCGTTCCCGCTTCAGGCGTTCCGCCCGCTTCCATGTCGCGTCATTTATGGGCTGAATAATCGCCCGCCAGGCGGGCCCCATGATGTCGCCATCCAGCAGCAGCGCAATAGTGTCCGCCTTCAGATGCGCCGCATGGAATTTTTTCAGCAGTTCAAGCGCTTCATTCCGCTTTGCCAGCGCCCCCGGTTCCCGGTGCGTATTGTTCTCGTAAATACTCGCCGCGATTTCCTCCGCTCTCTCCTGCAAGTCCACGCGGCCCTGCGCCGTTTCCGCCGTGCGGCTTTCCCGCTCCATATGCATGATCATGAGCATGGTCTCGGCATAGGGCCGGAACTCTCCCCAGCTCATGCCCTTCCATGCGCGGGAAGTCGTGAACAGTTCCCTGTCAAAGACATCTTCCGCGCCCATAAAGCCATCTTCACGCATCCGCGCGGAAAAGGCTTCCACGTTGCCCCATCCCTTGTCTCCGGCATTGGCAAGCATCTTGCGCGTAGGTTTGAACAAGCCGACATTCTGTGAAAGCATAAACACGGCAAAGTGCGCATCACTGTCTGCCTTGTCCATTTCCAAAAAACGCTTCGCCTTCTTTGTCAGCCCCTCAACCAGGCCGCGCCGTTCAGCAGCCTGCCGGGCCAGCTCAATATTAATCCGCGCCCGGTAGTTGGCCTGCATTGCCTTTTCAAAATTCCCCTTCAGAATGGCCCGGCGCTCTTCCTGCATCCAGCGGCTTGCCGCCCGGCGGAACTGTTCGGGCAGGACGTCCTCACCCAGGGGCTTTTTATCCAGCACGGCCCGCGCCTGCGCCCGGAGCTGGTCACGGCCCACACGCCAGCGGGCCATGGAACCGAAGTCCTCATAATCATCCGCCGTGGGCCGGACTTCCTCGCCGCCCACGGTCTTGCCCGCCACTTCCCGACGATAGCGCTGTTCCGCCGTGACGGCCTGAATCTTCGCTTCCAGCGCCGCCGCAATCTTCTCCTGCTGTTCGGCAAGCTGTTCCTGCTCGAACAGAAAATCATCGGCATCAAACAAGGCGTCGTGTTCCGCCTGCCGCTTGTCCACAAGCTGCTTGACTCTCTGCCCCGGCGTCGGGCTGTTCACGATATCCCGCGCCATATCTGCCGCGCTTTCGTAGCCCTGTTCCGCCGCGAACACTTCCGCTTCCACGCCGCCTTCCCACCGGGCCGCGCCGGGAAGCTTTCTGACCAGCGCCTTGCCCAGTTCCTCCCCGTTCACATCGTTGAAACTGGCAAGGTCTATCGGGGTACGCCGTATCGCCTTGCGCGTAACATAGACCTGTTCGCGCTCCATCTGTTCCTGCGCTTCCTTCGTCCATGCCTGGAGTAACTTCAGCCTGTTCGCATCCCGAACGCGCCGCAGTTTTTCCGCCGCTTCGTTCTTCGCCTCCGTTATCAGACCTTCGATTTCCAGCCGCTTTGCGCCTTTCAGCTCCAGCGCATCCAGCAGCCGCGCCGTCTCCTCCCGCACGTTGACCGCTTCCGCCTTCAAATCCATTTCCTCTTCGTGGATGAGCATCCGGTCGAACACGTCCCGCACTTCGTCCGTCAGTTCGACGTTCAGGGCACGGGCCTCCCGATACACGCGCATGAGCCATTTGCGGAAGCGGGTAAACACGCCCTCCAGCTTGCGCGAAGGAGCCTTGCCTTCCCGCAGGTATTGTTCAAAGCCGCGCGCCAGCATTTCCTGTCTGGCGCGGTTCCGGGCGTCTTCCTTCAGGTAGTCGGGCAGGGCGTCGAATTCCGTGCCGCCGTAAGCGGCATGTTTCTGGTAACGGTCATATTCCGCCCTGAACGCCGCATCGTCGTCCATGGCCGCCGTCCATTCGCGCAGGGCATCGAGGTCGGCCAGCATCCGTTCATCGGCCAGCCCTTCCCGTGCCAGCCGCTCCATTTCCAGAAAGAATACGTGCGCCGTCTCATGGGTGAGGGTGGACAGGTTCGCGCCCCGGAAAAGCTGAATAACGTAATTGCCGTCAGCGTCCGGCGTGGTGGAGCCGAGGGCGGAAGGCTGGAAAAACACCATCCCTTCGTTATCCTTGACATCTTGTAGCAGTTGCCTTAATTGGATATTAAAAATGCTCTCTGTTGGGCCGGTGGTAGCCTCTTTACCAAGAGGAGTCCCGGTAGACCCAGAGGGCATTTTCTTTTCCAGTCTGTGATGATAGAGCTTCAAAAGAGAAACAAAGTCCACTGAAAGATGACCGCCAACAAATTCGTTGACAGTGAGCTTTACCGTATAAAGAGCATCGCCAATCTGCAACGGTGCATAGAATCGGTGTACCTGTTTGACCTCAGAACGATGATGACTGTCTGGATGACTTTCAACCAGTACAGCCCGTTCCATCAATTCAGGAAGTGCCCGCGTTGCCTCAATCTGATCTGCGAGATTTGCAGAGGCGTCATCATGTTTTAGGTGTTCTTCAAAATCAGACTTGGACATGGTGATGACAAATCCCGTGTCCTTGTTAGTCACTCCTTCCCTGAATCTTTTGAGAATATCTTTCGCAAACGATGCGTGAATATTATTACGTATTTCTTTAAAAGAATGATGCTGAAGAGAACGCTCAAGTTTTGTGATTGGGATTTCCCTCTCCAAATCCACGCCCTCATTCAACGGGGCCATGAACAACGTATTGCTCCCGTCGCTTCTGTCTGGTATATTCCCCTCCACAACACCGCTTTGGCCTCGTTGTGAAGCGCGGCGTGATGCCAAAGGGTTTTCCTCTTGGAAAAGAGTAGAATGCGCTCTCTCCCAAAGCGGTGTTTTATTTTCAAATTGATTTTTTCTCAGCGGCCCCGCCGTTGCCACCTGATAAAAATCCCCGCTTTCGGCAAATTCCAGCCGTATCATGACCCTGCCCTGCGGCCTCATAGCCCTTGAAACAAGATCATATTTCCTGCCGTTTCCGTCCACATCATAGACGGCATCAAGATTGCCGAGTACAAACTCGACAAATTTCTGCCCGTCAGAAAAGCCCAGCGAGCGGATTTCCTTGCCATGCCGTTCTTCAATATGCCGTAACCCCGCATCTCCCAACACTATCGCGCCAGGCTTGTTCATTTTGAGCGTGGCGGCAATTTCCGGCGTCACCTGTCCAATAGCCTTACCGTTATTGGGGTAGTCCACGCCATCTTCCATTGGCGTCTGGAGCAGAGAAATCCCTTTGGAGCGTTCTTTCCCCCTTCCCCGCCTCCCCGGCCTCCGCATCCCCTTCAACCGCTCAATCAGGGTGGAGGAATCCGCATCCGCTTCCAGCAGTCCACGTTCCCTCAATTCGTCGGCCAGTTCATCCACGGCCAGCCCCTCGCCCTTTCTGGCAAACAGGCCCCGGCCATGCAGATACGCCAGTTCCCGCCGCGCATTGGGGAAGTCCACCCGCAGGCTGTCAGGGTTCAGGCGACCCCATACTTCATCCCAGAAGGGAGCAAGAGCTTCTTCCTCTGCCTGCTGTTGCGCGTAAGCTTCCGCTTCCTCCGGCGTGACCATCCGTCCGCTTTCATCCTTGACAAGCCCCTGAAAGGAAAAACGGGAAAGCGTATCGGACATGGGAATCCCCATGCGGTTCAACGCCCGTGCCCGCTGTACAATCAGGCCCAGTTGAGCGTCCACATACTGCCCGACACTCGTTTCCGCGTCCGTGCTGGACGTAATCTGCCCCATGAGATGGGGCGAAGACTGCACTGCCTGCGTCATTTCACCGCGCAGACGCTCAAGCTCCCCTTCAATGGCCGAACGTTCCAGCGCGTCGTCTTCCGCCTGTTCAATCAATCCGTCCAGATCGGCAGGCAGGTTTTCGTTGAGATTCACGGCTTCGATGGAGTTTCTGGCATACGGGCTTTCCCGCATGATATCGGCCACGGCCTTCATCTGCTCGGGCTGCAACAGCGCCTGCAACCGGGCGGCGGGCATCACGATGTCATGGCCCAGCGCGGCGGCTTCCTCCATATCCTTCACATCCCAGCCCAGCGACCCGGCCAGATCCGTCCCTTTCTGCTGCAATTCCCATGCGGCATCCGCCGGAATCAGCACGTCTCCGTCCAGCCCGGCGGTTTGCAGATAACTTTCCATGCGCGCCGGGGAAAGTTCCCGTGTTTTTGTCGCGGCGACCTTGTCCGCGAGTTCCTTGTGCGCTTCCGCAAAATCCCGCGCCCGCACTGCCGCCTGCGTGTCCAGTGTCAGCTTCACCCCACCGGGAATGGCGTAGAACCACGGCCCGATTTTCGCGGCGGCTATTCCCGCTTCCAGCATCCGGCTCAAGCCTTCACGGGAAAATGCGCCGTCCTGATGTTCGCGGAAGTAATTCGTCCCCGCATCGGAGAGCAGATTTTTTGCCGTGGCTTCAATCTGTGTGGAAAGCCCTTCCTGTACAAATTCCTGCGCACCTTCAATGCCAGCGGCCTTGCCCGCACCCCGGACAAAGGAACGCAGAGCAGGCCACAGCGATTTATTTTTCGCCGCTTCTGTCATGGCATCACGAACAGCCACCTTGCCAAGAGCATCTTTGACTGTCTTCCCCACGGGCTTCAGCAATCTGAATATGAGCGCATCGCCGCCCACTTCCACCGCGCCCGAAAGCAGGCCATACAGGGAGGCGGCCTTCTGAACAGCCTCCGGGTCAAGGTAGTTGCCAGCATCATCCTTTTGCAGCAGAAGATCCGCCGCAAAATTCCCCTGTTCAGAGTTGGCCGCAGTGTAGGCCATGCCCGCCGCGCCTCCGACGTCCGCACCGGCGAGAGTGCCGATCAGGTTTCTGGAGTGGATGAACATGTCCGTAAGTTGCGAATAGTCGATGGAGCGGACCTTCTTCCAGCACAATTCCTTTTGTTCCGCACTGAATCCGTTGCGGGAGGCGTAGCGCTTGTAGCTTTCCTGCATGGTTAATAGCCTGCCTCCAAACAGAGAAGTCATGCCACCATCACAAAGTTACTTATTTCTCTCAAATTTTCTCAGTCGCCGCCTCAGGCGGCTTTTTTGTTGCCATTCCGTCCGGCGCACTGTACACAGGTATCCGTTACGCGGTCACTCCATGCGCTGACACGGCGCATACTCCCGAAAGGGTAAAGGAGTTGGCCGCCATGAAACGCTTCATTGTCTTGGCGCTGCTGACGTTCCTTTGCTTGGCTCTCCGGGCTTCTTCCCGGATGTAGGTAAAACAAAGGCCCCCGTCCGGCGGCAACCGGCGGGGGCGTAAACGTGATGAGTCAAACCGCGTAATATATGGGAGCGCGTAAACGCGCCGTGTCCATCGGGTTGGTGTTAGCGCACCGACCCGATGCCTTTTTTATAAACACTCCATGCAGAGTACGCAAGCCTTGAATGTTGCTTCAACAGGGCAAAATCATCTAACTATTGTAACTCATTATAATTTTCTGGTTCATCGCATTCCGCCAGTTCCTCCACTGTTTCGCGCATGGCGTTTTCCATGTCTTCCGCGCTGTTGAACGCCGCTTCGCCCTGCCGGGTAAAGATACCGTTTTGACATGCCGGGCGCGGTCGTGTATGTTGAAAACAAGCCGCCGGGGCACCCTCCAGACGCTATGTGGCCCCCTTGTCCTAGGCAAGGGCATGCCGTAGGTCC
>JAEXGX010000319.1 GCA_023450535.1 Pseudomonadota bacterium
GAGGAATATGGTGGATTTCCAGTATACGATCATTCCTTACCCGGTTCAGGAAGACGGAACGATGCTTGTCGTCAACATCGATACCCAGATCGCGCTCAACGCGCACGGGAAACACCTTCCCGAAGCCAAAAATTTTCTGCGCCATATGCTCCGTCCCCACGCCATCAACCGTTTTTGTCTCAGTCAGGCGTCTTTCAGCCCGTTAAAGGAGCCTCCTCCCCTTGGGGCCGCTTTTGAGGCCCTTGGAGAGAATATTCAAAACGGGCGATCTATTTGGGGTTCCGACGGGCGTTTTGCCTTTCCTTTATGGGAAATTTCACGTGTGTCTTCCCTTAAGATTCTGGAAGGAGCCACGACGGAGCAGGTACTTGAGTACCTTGATGACGCCGTCGCCTCGGCCCTTTCGGGAGACAGTGCATGAAAAAGCTCTTTTTGCCCATCAAGGATAACCGCTATGTAATGGGGGCGATCCTGCTTTCGGCACTGCTGATGCTCTTTTTCGCCTTGTCGTTCATCCGGACGGTGCAGGAAGCCTTATGGAGCAATGCCGTCAGAAACCTCATCGAAACAACCGCGCAGGGGGCCAACGCTCTGGAAGGAGCCTTGAACCGGGACGAGGAAAGACTTCTCATTCTGGCTCAGGGAATCGAACTTTTCAATTCGAACGAGACGGAAGCAATTTGCGACAGGTTCCAGCAATTCGATTCCTCCGACTTTTCCATCCTGTTCGCCACCAGCAACGGCATGGGATGCGGGACAGGTGTCAACGATCTGCCGGAGGAAGTCAAAGACGCGCTGAACGATTCTGCGGCGAGCGGCGTCATCGGCCCTCATATCAGTTCCGTCACGGGAAGGCGCGTCCTCAGCGCGTATGTCGCCGTGACGTTTCGGGACGGGGAACGCGGGCTTATTCTGAAAAGCACCCCTATCGAGGAGCTGTACAACAAATATTCGCCCGCCTTCTATAATAATGAGGGGTTCTGCTACACCATTAACGAATCCGGAGACATCCTCCTTCGCTCACTCCATCCCGCGAGTAACAAGAGTTTCTTCAATTTGTACGACGTATTCGGTTCCCATGCGGAAAATGAGCTTGAGGAACTGAAAAAGAAGATACGGCAGGGAAAAACGGGAGCGATCCTTTTCCAGAGAGGGTCGCAGAAAGAGGTTCTCTGCTATACGCCGCTGCATTTTTACAATTGGTACTTCGTTTCCATCACGCCCAATGATGTGATCATGCAGGATGCGAGCAAGATCCTTAGGAAAGCGTTCATGCTGTGCGGAATTGCCATTGCCTGTCTCCTTTTTGTCGTAAACATTTATTTGCGCACAAGGGAACGCTACAACAACGAGGCACAGTACAGGCAGGCCATCGTTTCCAATGCGGACGTCGCGTTTTCTTTCAATGTGACCAGCGACAGCATGGATTCGATTTTGTGTTCCAACCGTGCGTTGGACGGGGTGCTGGCCCAGTTCCCTTCCCTTGCGTCCGTATCGTTCAGCGATTTTATCCGGAAGTGGGCTGACGAGTGCCTTGTTGCGGAAGATCGGCAGTCCTTTCTTGAAAAGATGGATTTGGAGCATCTTCACGAATTGTTCATCACGGGGAAACATGAAGACGAGCTGGAATACCGGCTTGTTTCGGATGGAGAGCATCCGATTTTCATGAAACAGAATGTTATCCTCACTCAAGATGAAAAAACGGGGAAAGTGTTCGGCCTTCTTACCGCTAAGGATGTGACGGAGAGCCGGCTGACGGAGAATCTGTACATGCAGGCTCTGAAAGATGCCTGTGAAAGCGCGAATCAGGCGAATAAGGCCAAAAGCGAATTTCTGTCCAACATGTCGCACGACATCCGCACGCCCATGAACGCTATTATGGGTATGACGGAAATAGCCAGAGCCAATATACACGATACAGACAAGGTGGAGGAGTGTCTTTCCAAGCTCACCCGATCGTCCCGTATGCTGCTTGAGCTCATCAATGAAGTGCTTGATATGTCCAAGATAGAGAGCGGCAAACTCTCCGTGAACGAAAGCGAGTTGAACCTTGCTGAGCTGGTGGAAAGCCTGCTCACGTCCATTTATCCGGTTGCGAGGCAGAAAGGGCATACGTTGCGTGTCCATCTCAACAATGTCACGCATGAGGACATCATTGGGGATCCGCTGCGTCTTCAGCAAATCTTCATCAATCTGTTGTCCAACGCCATCAAGTACACGCCCGACGGCGGGCTCATCGATTTCAGTATCATGGAAATCGATGATGGTTCCCAAGCGTACGGAATGTTCCAGTTCATCGTTAAGGACAACGGGATGGGCATGACCCCCGAATTTTTGGAGCGTCTGTTCATACCTTTCGAGCGCGCCGATGAAGCCCTTCAAAAGAAAATTCCCGGGACGGGCCTCGGAATGGCGATTATACGCAACATCGTGTCGCTGCTTGGCGGTGAAATCACGGTCGCCAGCGAACCGGGAAAAGGTACGACGTTTACGGTCCTGCTCCATCTGAAAAAACAAATGCAGTGCAGGGATAGCGTACTAGCCCTGAAAAACCTATCTGTCCTCGTTGTGGATGACGACAGGGCCGTCTGTGAAAGCGCCTGTCTAATGCTGAACGATGCCGGAATGCGTAGCGAATGGGTGCTGGGCGGAGAAGAGGCATTAGAGCGCATTAAACGGGCTTGGAAACAGCGGTGTGAGTATTTTGCTATCATCGTTGACTGGATGATGCCCGGTATGGACGGCGCTGAAGTGACGAGGCGTATTCGTTCCGAAGTGGGATCGACCGTGCCGGTGATCATCCTGTCGGGATACGACTGGTCCACAATCGAGCACGAAGCCCGGCAGGCAGGGGCCGATGCCTTCATCGCCAAGCCGTTGTTCCGCTCTCGCCTGTTGCATGTGCTTGAACAGTTCGTCATGGTCCAGAGAAACAGCGAGGCGGCGGAATCAGATAATCCCGCTCCCGTTGATTTCAGCGACAAGCGTATCCTGCTTGTGGAAGACAACGAACTGAACATTGAGATCGTCCGGGAAATCCTCGGGATGACGGGAGTCGCCATTGATGAGGCCGTAGACGGCAAAATGGCCGTCGAGACAATTCGGAAAAGCCCTGAAAATCATTATGACGCAGTGCTCATGGATATCCAAATGCCGGTGATGAATGGTTATGAGGCAGCCCGTGCAATAAGAAATCTGCCACGAAAGGACGTTGGGAGCATTCCGATCATCGCCATGACTGCAGATGCCTTCGTCGAAGACATCCAGCAGGCCCAGGACGCGGGGATGAACGCCCACATCGCGAAGCCGTTGGACTTTACGCTTTTCTACCGTATTCTGGCCCATTGGCTGAAATAGGCTGCTTTGCGGAATCTGTAATAAAAGAAGGCCGGGAAGCAACAAGAGGTTCCCCCCCCCCTCATTTTCTCATGGATAGCGTGAAAAGATGGGGGGAAGCGTTTTGTCGGTGCTATGGTTTTACCCGGAAATGTATTGAAATATACTCTGTAATATTTTGATTTTAAAAGAAAAACTGGGTATTTTTCGAATGTTTTGCAAATCCCGGTTTTTGTATACAATGAAGTACTAAGAATAAGTCTGTCATTTGAAATTCTCCCTTTTATTATAAGAACAGTTTAACATTGAAATTATACATAACCAAGACGCGATGCTCTGGTTCACAGGCTTCAGGTCTGAAACCAGAGCTTGCTTTGCAGTCTATGTCTGTACGCCCTGTGAATGGCAACGCCGCAGCGGTGCCTTTAGCTGTTGGTGTGAAACTGCTTATGGGTAAAGAACGTAGAGATGAGTTCGCGTGTTCCAGACTGAATGGAAAACTATCTTGTTGAGTAAAATATTCAATGATAGGAAGAGGAAATGTTACGATGAAAATAGAAAGATGCATGAAAGAATCTTTTGTGGTAATTGGCAAGCAAGGTTCCACATCAGATGGTACGGATTTTGTGCAGAAGTTATGGAAACAAGCAAATGCTCATTTTAGCGAGATACAACATCTGGCCAAAAAAGATGCACAGGGAAATATTGTTGGTATTTGGGGAGCTATGTCTGATTTTTCTTTTTCTTTTCAACCGTGGGAAGAAAACTTCAGCAAAGGATTATATCTTGCAGGTGTGGAATGCATTAATGATGCCTTCGCACCAGCAGGATGGACAAAATGGGTAATCCCAAGTTACGAATACTTGTATGTTGAATGTGAAGGCCGTGATACATTTTTCAAAATGATAGACTACTTAAAAACAAATCATATTTCCTTGGCAGGGGCAGCACAGGACTTTAGTTGTCCCCGGAACGAAAAAAATTATATATTTTTCCCTATAAAAAAAATGTGATTAAATATCAGTTCACTTTTTTACTGTGGTTTCACTCAAACAGTGTCTTTCTCTAGGTAAAAAAGAACGTCCCTCCGGGGGAGAACCGGAGGGACGTCCGCCTTTCGGCGTCTTTCACGAGAAGGAGGAGAAGGTGTATGGAAAAGGCGTTGGGAGGGTGCCTGTATTCCCCTTGTTATATGATGGAGTATTCCTGTGGGAGAAAGGAACCTCCTTTCCCTCGTTTCCCTTGCAGAAAAGGAGGAAACACCCGGCCATTTTCCGAAAAGCGCGGTAGCGGAAAATCCTTAGGGCATAAGGCCGAATCTGAAGTGGCGCCGCCCCGCCCGCGTCCGCCGCAGGGCGGGCGCATTCCCGGTAAAACGGAGCGGCGCGCCTTTCAGAGGGGGAGAATGTCGCTTTGTCTTCTCTTTAGCAAAGCACGTGCCAAATCTGTATCATGTTGGAATTTTTATATATAACATAAAATAAGACAGAGGAATCATAAAGGTGAAACTCCTTGCTGAATAATTTTTATACACTTTAAATCGATGTTCTGCATAATTTTTACTCATGATATTCAGGTGATATTCAGGAACACTTTGCGGATAGGATTTGTGCGGTCTTTTTGGGGGCTCAGGTTTGGCTCTTGTGAAAAAAGGTTCCAGTATGCTGGATCAGAATATTTTTTTACATGAAAAAAAAGAGGAAACATGGAAGCCTTTAAAAAACGGTACATTCCAGTCAATGGAAGATTTTTTCGGAATTTCGTCAAAGTAGCTTGGCATTAGAGCATTGCCACATTGAAATTGTGCAGATCGGGACACGATGTTTTGACTAAACATAATTTCAATGTTAACTAGCCTAAATAGTGATCGGTTTTTTCGTAACAAAGACAGAGAAAACAGAAAGACCAGGCTCATACGAGAACCTGGTTTTTCTGTTTTGGAGCCTTCGGATTGAAGCGGTGCGAAGTGTTTGCCGAACCGCAGGACAGCTATTTCATAAAATGGTGTAAAAGCCAACTGATCAGCGGAGCCAGAAGAACAACCGCATACAGGCGTACCATTTGGAATGCCATGACGGCCGGGGCCTGAGTGCCCATATCTGAGGCCAACCCTACCACAGCCTGAAGTCCTCCGGGGCTGGAGGCAAGAATGGAGCTGGCCGCATCCATGCCTGTCTGGCGTGAAATGATCCAGGAGGATGCAAAGCCCGCCGCAATGAGAATGAAGGTGGAAAGAGCCATCAGACCGGCCATGTTGCGGATTTCTGTCAATGCCTGAGAGGTCAGCATATTGCCGACAACTACACCAATGGCGATTTGCGCGCAGGTTTGGAAAATGGGCGGAGTCTGCACAGCGAGGGTTCCACTCAGCTTGAGGGCCAGTACCGCCACAACTGCTCCGAGCATGGCGCCGCCTGGGATATGCAGAACAACAAAGATTCCCCCGCCGACCGCTCCACAAACGAGGAGGAGCAAAAATTGCATGGTCATAGATGGCCCCTAGCTGCTGAAGTTGTGTATTTCCAGAAAATTCTGCGTTTCAACGGTAAAAATGAATCACTCGGAATGCTGTGCGTCACCATAATTCTGTGTTGTCCGAACGGCAAGCCCGGTTACAGGTGAAGAATTTGCGGCTTGCCCGGTTCTCTCAAGCGCGTTAACCTGCTGATGCAGATTTTATGAGGAGGAATAATTATGGAGACTTGTTACGTCACGGCGCACGTCACGGCTCACCCCGGCAAGGGGGACGAATTGCGGAAAGTCATGGTTGCAAACATTCCGCTGGTACGTGCAGAGGAAGGTTGCTTGCGCTATGACTTACTGTGCAGCCCGGATAATCCTGAACAACTGATGTTCAATGAGGCATGGACGGACAGGGATGCACTTGATGCGCATTTGGCGTCCGCACATATGCGGGCGTATGCGGAAAAATCAGAGCCGCTTATTGCCGGGCGAACGCTGTATCTGTGGAACGCGGTGGATGCGCGGGCATAATATGGCAGGGCATGAAAGGCATGCTGCCTGAGCGCGCCTTTTCCATACTTGAGGAGATTGTCGGCAATCTTTAGATGTTTTTTGTTTCCCCTGCTCATAATAAAAAGTTTTGAAAAAGAGTGGGGGAGAGCGCGAGAGGGGGAGGGAGAAAACTTTTGCAAAAGTTTTCTCCCTCCCCCTCTCGCATTATTATTCAGCTTGACTTTAACTTACACGCGCTTTCTGCCACCGCCCATCTGGTAGCGCTTTTGGGCGGAAAGTTCAGCCTTGCGCAGACGGAAAGACTGCGGGGTGACTTCCAGAAGTTCATCTTCCCGCAGGAAGTTCAGGGCGTGTTCCAGGGTCATGGGGCGTATCGGGGTCAGGATGATGTTTTCATCCTTGCCGGAGGCGCGGAGGTTGGTCAGTTTTTTCTCTTTGGTGGCATTGACGTCGATGTCGTTGTCACGGTTATGTTCGCCTACAATCATTCCCTCATACACCGGGTCCCCCGGCACGACGAAAAGACGGCCACGCGGTTCAAGGTTGTACAGGGCATAGGCCACGGCATTGCCCGCGCGATCCGCGACGAGGGAACCGGTAAGGCGGGTGACGAAGTCCCCTCTCCAGGGTTCATAGCCGGAGAACGTAGAGTTCATGATGCCGGTGCCTTTGGTATCGGTAAGGAATTCGTCGCGGTAACCAATGAGTCCGCGCGAAGGCACGGAAAACGTCAGACGGATGCGCCCACTGCCGTGGTTGGTGCAGTTGAGCATACGCCCCTTGCGGAACGCCAGCTTTTCCGTGACCACGCCCATGAAGCTTTCGTCACAGTCTACACTCAATTCTTCAATAGGTTCCTTTTTTTCGCCGTCAATTTCCTTGACGATGACTTCAGGACGGCCCACAGTCAGCTCGAATCCTTCGCGGCGCATGGTCTCCACCAGAATGGCCATCTGAAATTCGCCGCGTCCCTTGACCAGAAAGGCGTCCCGGTCTTCGGTGTCTTCCACGCGGATAGAAACGTTGCGGAGAGCTTCACGATCAAGGCGTTCCCGGATTTTGCGTGCCTGTACAATTTTTCCTTCCCGCCCGGCCAGAGGGGAGGTGTTGATTCCAAAGCGCATGGCGACGGTAGGTTCGTCGACATGGATACGGGGCAGCACTTCCGGGTTGTCTTTGGTGCAGATGGTGTCCCCGATGGTGACGTCCTCAATGCCGGCCATGACAATAATGTCGCCGGGCTGCGCCTCTTCTACATCCTGCATGGCCTTGCCCTTATAGACCTGAATGCGGGTGGCCTTGAGCGGGCGTACCACCCCGTCCGCGCCGATACAGGCGAGCGCGTCCTTGGTGCGGGCTTCACCGTTGAGAATGCGGCCCACGGCCAGGCGGCCGAGATAGTCAGAGTAGTCAAGATCCGATACCAGCATCTGAAAGGGCTTGGCGGGATCGTAGGCGGGACCGGGAATATGTTTGATAATGGCGTCGAACAGTGGCGTGAGATCCTTGCGTTCATCATCCGGATTGATCATGGCCACGGCGTCACGGCCAATGGCGTACAATACGGGGAATTCAAGCTGCCGGTCATCCGCTCCAAGATCGATGAAGAGGTCATAGACTTCGTTGAGAACTTCTTCCGGACGTGCGTCCTTGCGGTCGATTTTGTTGACGACCACAATGACGGGCAAGCCCAGTTCCAGCGCTTTGCGCAGTACGAAACGGGTCTGGGGGAGTGGCCCTTCGGAAGAGTCCACCAGGAGAATCACTCCGTCCACCATGGATAGAGCTCGCTCCACTTCTCCGCCGAAGTCGGCGTGGCCGGGAGTGTCGATAATGTTGATGCGCACATTTTTCCAGGTGACGGCGCAGTTCTTGGCCGCGATGGTGATGCCGCGCTCGCGTTCCAGCTCCATGCTGTCCATGATGCGGTCGTCAACGTGTTGATCGGCGCGGAACATACCGCTCTGCCGGAACATGGCGTCGACGAGTGTGGTCTTGCCATGGTCAACGTGGGCGATGATGGCGATATTGCGCAAAGATTCGTTGCGGGTGGAGGAAGTCACGATGTTGTCCTTGTGCTCTGCACAGTTATGGGAAAAAAGCGGAAAATAGTGTAGAGGATGTAGGTCATGCTGTCCAGCAGAAGAATCCGGGAATATCTCTTTGTGGTGAGGAAAAATTTCCCTTGTTTTTTTGTGGCTGAAATGCTCGAGAAACGAGAACAGTGCTATAAAAATGAGTGAAATATCGCGGAAATCCACAATGATTCGCTCCGGCTTCTTGCCGTTGGGCGTTCATATTGATACACTCTGCCACAGCGAATGATATGCACTCACGACAGACAAGGTGAAGCAACATTATGGATTTTGGCACACTGATAGGTATTCTCGTCGGGTTCGGGCTGATTTTCGGTTCCATTGCCATGGGGCCAGACCCGATGGGTTTTCTTGATTTGCCCAGTTGCATGATCGTGTTCGGCGGCGTGTTCGCTGCTACGCTCATCAGTTTTCCTTTGGAAGAGGTTATACAGGCGTTCAAAGCCTGCGCCAAGACCTTTTCCAACCGGCGAACCCGGCCGGAAGACGTGGTGGACACCATGATCCAGGTGGCGGAAATTTCCCGCCGGGAAGGCCTGCTCGCCCTGGAGCGCGTACAGACGGATAACAAGGTTCTGAAGAAAGCTCTCCAGCTTATCGCCGACAGTGCCGATCCCTCCCTGATCCACGACACTATGGCGCTTGAAATTATTTCCATGAAGCGACGCCACGGAATCAGCATCGCAGTGCTTACCAGGATGGGCGGCCTCGGACCTGCCTTCGGGATGATCGGCACCTTGATCGGCCTGGTACAGATGCTCACCCAGCTTTCTGACCCCAGTGCATTGGGGCCGGCCATGGCCGTGGCCATTATCACCACCTTTTACGGATCGATGCTCGCCAACGTGGTGTTCAACCCCCTGGCCGCCAAACTGCAGTCGCGCAGTGAACAGGAGGTGCTTAACCTCAAAATTATTTTTGAAGGGGCGAAATCCATTTTGGAAAACAACAACCCTCGCCTCGTGTATGAAAAATTGGCTTCGTTCCTGCCGCCCAAGGTCAGAAAGGTGGATGCGTAATGAGCGATATTGATGACGATGATGACAGCGACAACCTGAAAGTCGACGACAGCTGGATGAACACGTTTTCCGACCTTTGTCTCCTGCTTCTGACTTTTTTTATTTTGCTCTGTTCCATGTCCACCATTGAGGTGCTCAAGTTCAAGAGTGTGTTCGGGTCCATGCGCGAGGCTTTCGGTGGCATTCAGACAGAGGACCTCTCATCCGGGGGAGCGCACGATTCCCTGAAGGATAAGTCCCAGCAGGATGAACAGTCCATTCAGCAGTTTCTGCGTGTGCGCGAGGAACTGATGGAAGCTCAACGGCGTTCGTATAACGAGATCCGCAGTTTCATCACCACGAAAGGGTTGGAAGGAGAGGTCAGCGCAATATTCGACGAAGGGGTTATCACTTTGAATGTTCCTGCGTCCGTGCTGTTTGGCCAAGGGGAAGAAGACCTTTCTCCTCAGGCAGATTCCGCGTTGCGTTCGCTTCTTCATCTCTTTATGGAGGAGCGGGATCAGAACATCAATATCAAGGGATATACTGATAATTCGCCTGTACCGCAGGGGAAACGTTACAAGAATAACTGGGAACTTTCTGCTCTGCGCGCGGTGAACGTGCTACGCTGGTTTGTGGACGCTGGGGTGCCGATTGTGCGCTTGACCGCTACGGGGATGGGCGATCTCAACCCTCTGTTTCCCAATGATACGCCGGAAAACCAAGCTCGAAACCGGCGGGTGGAATTTTCACTTGAGCGTCAAGTGAGGGCCAAATGAACGCCGACGATTTTGCAGAGTTGTCGAATTTATCTTTGTCTATGCCGGATGGAGAAAGTTCTGCGCAGCACAGAACCAGGTTCAGGATTATGTCCGAAGGGCTGAGCGTACGCCTGACCTGGCCGGTGCGTCCCGACAAGGGGCTTGATTCTTTCGAGGTGGACGATATAAGTGCGGGCGGCCTGCACATGAGAGCGCCGGAGGGTATGTTCGCTCCGGGTCAGAGTATTATTCTGGACGTGCTCGTGCTCGGGCGCTGTTGTGTGGGCGCGATCAAGGCGCATATCGTACGTTCCTCGAAAAACGGTTGTGCGGTTGCCTTTGAGGAGCTCTCGCGCAACCAGGAATTGAGGCTGGACAAAATCGTCCTTGAAATGCAAAAAAGGGTTATCGCGCAGCTCAAAAAAGAGCAGTTGGAAGAAGAAGCCCGTCGCGCGCGGGAAATGGCCGCTTCTGCAGAATGCGGCCCTTCCGATATAAATTGCTTGAAAATCAAGCTCTAGAGCGTTCCATGGTCTGTCGGTCCGTGGAATGCGCGGGCGGGAAACCACCAAGAAGGGATGCTCGTGGAAAACAACCACAAGGTTCTCATCGCCAATCGTGGCGAGATAGCCGTCAGGATTATGCAAGCCTGCCGGAAACTGGGTTTGGAGTTCGTCAGCGTTTACACGGCGGAAGATTCGTCTTCCGGGCATGTGCGCCTTGCGCGGGAGACGGGCGGTGCGAAAAGTCTGTACCGCATTTCCTCCTATCACGACGCCAATGAATTGCTCAGCGTGGCTGATGAGGCCGGAGCTACGGCGGTTCATCCCGGATACGGATTTTTCGCTGAGGATTTTCGTTTTGCCCGGCGTGTGACCGAGCGGCAGCATCCGTTGATTTTCATCGGGCCGTCCTGGCGCGTTATTCGTGAACTGGGTGATAAAATCAATACCAAACGTCTGGCGCGCAGCCTTGGCGTTCCCACTGTGCCCGGTTCCGATCGTCCGATTTATGATGAATTGGAAGCGGAAAAAGTGGCCCGCAGTCTGTTTGACTTTCAGCTTCAACAGGGTGTGACCAGACCTCTGGTACTGGTCAAGGCATCCGCCGGCGGCGGAGGCATGGGCATTGAGGAAGTACGGGACATCGATCTTTTCCGTTCCGTGTATCGCCGTATCCGCAATTACGCCATGCGCCAGTTCAAAGATGAGGGCGTGCTCATTGAGCAACGCGTCATGGACTTCAACCATCTTGAAGTGCAGATAGTGTCGGATCGCAGCGGAAAGAATCCGGTACATTTCGGCACCAGAAACTGCTCTATCCAGTCCACGGGCCTCCAGAAGCGTGTGGAAGTTGCGCCCGGATTTGATCCCTCTTCTGTTCATTATGAATTTGATGCAGCCAAGGTGCTGGAAGATATTACCGGACATGCCCTGACCATGGCCCGTAAGGTGGGCTACGACAATGTGGGCACCTGGGAATGGATTGTCACCCGGGACGGACACCCCTACCTGATGGAAGTAAACACCCGCATTCAGGTAGAAAACGGCGTTTCCGCCTCTATTGCCCGTGTGAATGGGGAAAAAGTGGATCTCATTGCCGAGCAGATCCGGGTGGGCCTTGGCGACCCCCTCGGTTATACACAGGAAAATATCACCTTTGAGGGGGTTGGAGTGGAATATCGCATCATTGCGGAAGATCCCGCCACCAACTTCACGCCCTGGGTGGGGAATATCGAGAGGTTTTCCTGGAAAGAGCACCCCTGGCTTTCCATGCATACCCATCTGCCGCCTTTGTCGCCTGAAGCTCCGTATGCCATTCCCACTGAATTCGATCCCAACCTCGCGCTTGCGATTATCTGGGGAAAGGATTTGAGCGAGGTCAGGGAACGCGGCATGGACTTCCTTGAACATCTTGTGCTTGAAGGACGCAACGGCAAAAGCGAAAGCCTGAAGTCGGATGTGGAATTTCTCAAGCAGAACACGGCGCGCATGCTGCGCTTCTAACATTTCGGAAAGCCCGGCGGCGTCGGGCTTTCCCGCAGGATAGAATTATGGAATGGGATAAGCAGCTCCAGCAACTTTCCGAGCGCCTCAACTACATGCGCGACATATTTCCCGACAAGCATCCGGAGGATTTGTCCCTGCTCGGTCTGCAGTTGGATGAACTGAGGCAGGGCATTGCGCGGGGAACCATCAAAGATCCGCGCGAAGGCATTGAATCGCTGGAAAATCTTTTCTTTTTCATCGAATGCAAGCTGGAAGACAAGCTGACTCCGATGGACAAGGTGCGTATTGTGCGGCACCCGCAGCGTGTCTGCCTGCGCGATATTCTGGAAAACGTCTACGATAACTATACGGAAATAGGGGGGCAGGACGAGCACACCAATGACCCGGCCATGCTCATTGCGCGCGCGTACATCACGCGGCGGCGGGGCAAGAAGGTGTATAACCAGTCCGTCATGGTCATTGGCCATGAGAAGGGCCACGGAGAGGAATTCCGCAATGGCGGTTCCGCCAAGCCTTGGGGCAACGCCAAGGCGCAGCATTATATGCAGGTGGCGGAGACCGAGGGTATCCCCATTCATGCCTATGTGTTCACACCCGGTGGAGACCCCGTTGAGGATTATCCCGGAGCGGCCCAGCAGATCGCTCGCAACATTTATGAAATGGCCGGACTGGAAGTGCCTGTGGTGGCTATTTTTTCCGAGGGAGGATCTGGCGGAGCGGAAGCTATTTCCCTGGCTGACAAGCGCCTGATGTTTTCCCACGGGTACTATTCGGTCATTTCGCCCGAGGGGGCAGCGGCCATTGAAGGGCGTCTCAAGCGCGGCGAGCGTTCTTCTTCTGAACTGATTGAGAGATGCGCGGCGGATCTGCACTTGACTGCGGATGATAACGTACGCTTCGGGTATATTGATCGCGTGATTCAGGAGCCGGTGCTGGGCGCGCGGCCCTACCATTTTGAATTTTTTCGTTCCATCCGGCAGGAGGTCATCCGCGCTACGGACGAGGTTGTACTCAGTGTGCGCGGATCGGCCTCCTTGCGAGCTATGGCCCTGCGTGGATTGCGCGACCGCGAAATCAACCTTGACGACATGTATGTGCGCTGGAATTTGTCCAAAAAAGCCCGGCGCCGTCTGGTGGAAAAGCGCCAGAAGCATTTTCTCAAGCTGTCAGAAGGTACCTATTTCAGCGGACGCTCGTGGTGGAAGCGGGTAACGGATGAATGGTCCGCCAAGTGTAGTGAGATGTACAACAAGCTCAAGCATGATCTCTATCTGAGTAAGCGCCGCAGTGTATCCAATGCACTGGAAGAGGCGAATGCCGAACTGGATATGCTGAAATTCCGTTTGACCGCGCCCTGGCGCAGGATGCGCAATGCCTTTAATCATACGCCCAAGCCGTTGGCGACGGAAGAGGAATTGACGGCGCTTTCCGAATGGGATCGTACGCAGGAGCGCGGGGATTGGACCTGGGTCAGCCACAAGGCCCGGGAGGATCGCGCCGTGACGTGCCCGAACAGCGCCCTGCATGGCTGCATGGATTTGTGGGGGCCGGATCTCTACAATGAATTCGCCGGAGTGTGCACGACCTGCGGACATCATTTTCCCATGGAATACCAGTGGTTGATGTTCAACTGTTTTGATGAGGGCTCTCTGTTTGAATTCAATGAGGAAGTTCAGGCGGGCAATCCACTGGCCTTCCCCGGCATGGATGAACGTTTGGCCAAAGCTCGGGAACAGACCGGCCTGCGCTGTGCCTGCATTACCTTTGAAGCCAAGGTGGAAGGCACTCAAGCCGTTGTCGCGGTCCTGGCCGGCTCTTTCCGCGGCGGTTCCATGGGGGCGGCAGAGGGCGCCAAGTTTGTGGCTGCGGCCGAGCGCGCCCGGCGTAAACGCTTTCCCTTCATCGTGTATTGCCACGGGACAGCGGGCATCCGTATTCAGGAGGGAACGCACGGCGTCATTCAGATGCCGCGCTGCACAGTGGCAGTACGGCGCTATGTGGAAGCAGGCGGTCTGTATCTTGTCATTTACGACACCAATTCCTATGGCGGACCGGTGGCCAGCTTCTTGGGCTGCGCTCACTATCAGTTTGGCATCCGTTCCTCGAACATCGGTTTCGCCGGGCCGGGAGTGATTAAAAATACCACCGGACGAGATATTCCTCCGGACTATCACAACTGTTATCAGGCACTTGCCCGCGGACACATCCAAGGGGTATGGGATAGACGCGACGTGCGTACCAACCTGAAGCAGGCCCTGCTCACCATGGGCGGAAGAAATCTTTATTACCGATAAGCAAGGTGCATCATGCTGGACGTGACCAGTCTGCTGGAATCGATAAAAGCCGAACCATTT
>JAEXGX010000435.1 GCA_023450535.1 Pseudomonadota bacterium
CCTCTTGAACAGCAGTTCCCAGGCCGCGTCATTGACGCCCATCAGCTTGCCCACCGTTCGGTACGGCGGATTTTTCCCGCCCTGCTTCTGTTCCGGATTTTTTTTCCACTTTGTAGTTGCGTACCAGAACTTCCCGCACCGCGCCACGCCTTCCCGCCACAGAATTCACTGCACGGCGGGCGTCAACTGTGGAGGTCAATTCTTTGTAATCCCTGTACAGATCCAAAATAAACGGCGTAGCGGAATTGGACAGCAAAAAGCGGATGCCGCGTCGAGTGAGCTCATCGCAGCATTCCTTCAGACGGATCTGTTCCTTCCGCCCGAAACCTCCCTTGCTGTAGCTGGTGAAGCTCGACGTTTCTGAAAGCGGATCGTAGGGGGGGTCGAGATAAACAAAGGAAGACTTCGGCAGCGCTTCCAGCACCTCGGCGAAATCCCGGCTCTCAAAGCGGATGCTGGCTTTGTTGAAATAGGCGCTGACGGCGCGCAAACCCTCGGCATTGATGATATTGGGGTTCTTGTAGCGTCCGAAAGGAGTATTGAAATGACCGGCGGAATTCACGCGGTACAGGCCGTTGTAGCAGGTGCGGTTCAGGTAGAGCAGGCGGGAAGCCTTTTCCACCGGTGACAGCGAGGCAAAGCCTTCCGGGTCGCGATCCTGATTGCGCAACGCGTAAAAGTACTCAGAAGAGTTCTCATGCTTGCCGAGGTCGGCCACGAGCTCATCCACATTGTCCCGGATTACCTGATACAAGGCCACAAGTTCCGCGTTGAGGTCATTCACCACAGCCCGTTTCGGGCGAAGTGCGAACAACAGTGCCGCACCTCCGGCAAAGGGTTCGCAGTATAGCGACGGCATGCGCGAGGGGAGCAGCGGCAATATGGAATCCAGAAGCTGACGCTTGCCCCCGACCCATTTGACCACTGGAGCAAGGCGAAAATCTTGTTTCAACATGGACCTCTTCTGTGTGACATTCGCTCTACTTTTTGAGCGGATAAGCCGGCTCAAAATAGCCGCAGAGAGCAGAGAACACAAGCCGGATGCACACACGCTGGCCTGCCGTGAAAAACCATGCTACATGGGCCTGACGCTTTCGCAGCCCGCCCTTACTCTTTTTCCGGAGGATACGCCTGTGAATCTTGACGACACCCTTTCTCTCGCCGCGCGAGGATATTTTCTCACCCGCCCCGGTTTGGGCGAGACATTTTTCGCACTGCGCGACGGCAAATTGTTGCGTGGACATTTTATCGGCGAAACAAATATTACGGAAATGAAGGCTTGCGTCTTCAGCGAAGAGGATCGCCAGGCAACGGACTGGAAGATTTTTCACAGGGTCCTGCCTGACGCTTGGGAAGGTTGCGACGCCCCCGTAAAAAATACTCAGACATAGGGCAATACCGGCGCTTTCTCTGGCCTCCCTCATCGAAGCCCAAAAAAAACGCCGCTCTCCACAAGGGAAAACGGCGTTCTTCAGAAAAAACAAGAGGTTACAGGCTCCATTCTCCCTTGACATAGCGCGCGATTTCCGTCAGGCGGCGACTCTTGACCCGATGGAAGGGCCCCTTCAGAGCTTCTTCCTTGGTGGCGGCAACGCTTTCAAAATGGTTTTCCACGTACTTGACCCGCGCAATATATTGGAAAAGGCGCGACTCGGAAAGCGCCACCTCAGTGGACACGGACGCCGGGTCCAGAGAAATATAGTAGGCCACAATCTTTCCATCCCGCTGGGAAATGGAAGGCTGCGTCTTGCAGGGACGGACGGCGAGATTGCACCGGTCCACATGCTTGGCCATATAGGCGTCAAGTCTGCTGCGCGCAGTGTCAAAGTCCTTCTGAGCCTTGGCTTCCGCAGCCTGGGCTGTTTTCGCCTCCGCCGAACCCGAGACCGAATACGCTCCGCAGGCGCACACGCCGAACGCCAGCAGAAAAGCAACTAGTTTCTTCATACTCTTTTCCTTGTTCGTTATTGAGAGAGCCCGGCATTCCTGGGGAGGAATGCCGGGCTCTCGCTAAATACGCTTTACCGATTATTCAAAAATCAGTTCAACGCGACGGTTCAGGTAACGGCCTTCAGCGGTGCTGTTATCGTACTTGGTGGATTCACCTTCGCCAATGGCGCGCATTTCAGACGCGGGAATACCCTTCTGCTCAAGGTACTTCTTCACGGAGTCAGCGCGGCGCTGAGAGAGGCCCAGATTGTAGGATTCGGGGCCGGTGGTGTCGGTCCAGCCTTCGAGAACCAGCTTCACATTGCTCTTGCCCTTGATCACCTGGGCCACTTCATCAAGAATGCCCTTGGCCTTGTCATTCAGAGCAGAGGAGTCGAACGCAAAGTTGACGCCACGCAGGATCACGACTTCTTCTTCCACCACGCCGTAGAACACGCGTTCCACGAAATCCTTCACGGCAGCGTCGCTGGCAAGCAGGTCGGCGCCCTTTACGGACACGGAGCAGGGGCTGAGAGCGGCAATCTGGTCAAGCACGGCCTGCCCTTCGGGCTTGTCGGCCATGGAGATGATGTGGAAGCACAGGCCGGGAACGGAATTGTACACTCCGCGGGCGGCCGCAACGGGGTCGCCGCCACGGTTAGCCATGCCGTCGCTCACGATAATGGCGGCGGCGGGCTTCTGCATACCCGCGTATTCCTGAGTCATACCGGTAAGGCCGCCAGCCATGTCGGTCATACGGCCAACAACTTCACCGCCGGTGCTGATCTTGCCGATGGCCTTGGCCATGCCGGCGCGATCCCAGTTGCCAAAGGGTTGCGGGGTGCCGTCGGGCGAGAACAGATGTACAGAACCCTGGTAGGGCAGATTGGGAATCTGGGCATTCACACGGGTCATGACATCCTTCGCCATGTCCATTTTCGTTCTGCCATTCAGAAGCGGGCTGGTCAGCATGGAGCCGGAGTTGTCAACAAGAAAGTCGAAGCTGGACACGGTAGGGATAACTTCTTCCGCCGCGTGGGCCATGGGCACAATGCCCAGCGCCAACAGCGCAGTGAGCACGAGAGAACGCAATTTCATGTTTGCCTCCAAAAAAGATAGTTCAGTGCGAACCCGTTATGCCCATTATTAACAGAGGCGTCAGAGTTCAGCAAGTATAAAAAATGATTTCTTTTGCGTTCAGCCCGACCGTAGATTCAAAAATAAATAAGGGATTCCGGTATGACTCGCATCCGTCGGGCAAAAGCTTCAGAAAGCAAGAAAGGCGGAAGCAAAACTCCCGCCTTTTTGGAATATCCGCGAACGGCATGGCCGTACGCCGAAGACTTCCTACACGCAGCCGGTGGGCTTGGGCAGACCTGCCATTTTGCAGGCTCCCTTGCCGGGGCCGGAGGGGAAGAGTTCGTAAACTTCCTTCAACTTGTAACCGGTGTTCTTGGACAGGATACGCACCATGGGAGCGATGCCGTTCTTCTTGTAGTAATCCTGCAGGAAGTCCAGAACCTTCTGATGGTCAGGAGTGATTTCCGAGATGCCTTCGGACTCTTTTACATATTCGAGCCATTCGGGGCACCAGTCGTCGAAACGAAGCAAGAAGCCGTCTTCGTCGACTTCAAAGGATTTCCCTTTGTAAGAGACTTCAGCCATGCGCGTCCTCCTTGGACATGTTGACTGTTTGACGTTGTAGCCTCCGCATCAGGGCGGAAGCCTGAAAACGATAGTACCTTGACAGGCAGGCGGAGATCAATCCGCTTCAGGCAAGTTGCCACAAGCTTTTTCAAAAAGCAAGCCTATTCACAAAATCAGCTCGAAGGACCATTCTTGATCCTTACGCCCCGGGTATCTGGCGCGTTCCACCGCAAAAAACTACACTTCGTGCACGTTTTCGCGCACCCAATACAACATGTGAAAATTCGCTTTGACGTCTTCAATCAGCTTGTTTTCTTCACTGCGTTCCATAGGCTTGATACGCAGGTATACTTCGCGCATGTCCGGCCCCAACTTGCTGTCTGCCGTCAGCATGGAAACGAGGCTCGCATTGTGCGAGCGCAACAGGTCGAACAAGGGCAACAGAACACCCACCCCATCTTGAAAGGCTACGGCTATCTGTACACCGCCCTTGCGCACGCCGCTCACTTCCACCAGAATCTTGAACAGGTCGTGATCAGTGATGATGCCTACCAGCAGGCCATCGTCGTCTACCACAGGCAGGCCGCCGATGCCGCGCTCAAGAATGAGCAGCGCCACGCGTTCCACCGTATCCCGGAGGCTGACGGTGACGGGGTTCGGCGTCATGATGTCGCGCGCCTTCACCTCGGACAGCAGGTAGTACAGTTCGTGCATATCCAGGGTGGTGGCCTTGGAGGGCGAAGCGTCCTTCACATCCCGGTCGGAAATGATCCCAATCACATGATGGGAGGGATCTACCACCGGCACGCGGCGGATATTGTATTCCTTCATCATCTTGGAGACTTTGAGCATCGACGTGTCCGGCGTAGCGGTCACGACATCCGTCGTCATCCAGTCGCGTATCTGCATGTTCCACTCCTCATGCTTGCGAAGGCGGTAGAGCTGAAGCCGACCGCCGAAACCAACGCCGGCAGCCAAATGCGCTGCTGCAAGACTGCAAAAAGCGCTCACGTAGACACGGCAAAGCCATGACCTGCCGCCTGTTCAAAACCGCTGCATTCTCAACAGTCTTACCCGGCAGAAAAGCTCCACAGCCTTAATTTACACGCATCGCAACTTCTGCACAAGTCCCAGGCACACAGGCCCCGAAAGGCTAGTGGGGCATACAGCATTTTTTGTATTTCTTTCCACTGCCACAAGGGCAAGGATCATTCCGGCCGACTTTGGGGCTTTCGCGGCGCACGGGCTGGCGGGCGTGGACATTGCCTTCCACATAGAACCAGCGCCCGTCTTCCTTGCGGAAAAATGCGTCCTCACGCAGTTCTTGCGGCATGCCCTGTACGCTGTAATGTGCGCAAAAACTCACTTCTCCCGTTTCATCCTCCGGGCCGCCCGCGCTGGTTTCAAGAATTTCAAGATTCTCCCAAGTCATAAGGGAGGACCATTCCTTGATATCATCGGCGCTGGCGTCTTCCCGGAACTCGGGGTGGGTGGACTCGGTGAGAAAATCGTATTTGCCCAGGGTGTGAGCAGTGTAGCGAGCGCGCATCAAAGCTTCCGCTGTAGGCGCGGAGCTTGAGTTGTCAAGGATCGGGCCGCAGCAGGCTTCAAGCTCCCGGCCGGAGCCGCAGGGACAAAGGGTCATAGGGTTCTGCCTCCAGAATTTTTAATTGGCGGAAGTTTGCCCGGAATCGCTCCGGAAGACAAGAGGGCTCCACACTCATCGTACCGGACAGGACGTTTTATGCCTAGGAAGGGGCAAAAAAACAGGCTGCCGATAGGGGTCAGCAGCCTGCAAGGGTGTGGCATCACGTTCAAATTTGTTTGAATGGATGTACTCTTTTTATGCAATCTGCATACCAATTTATGAAAAAGTTTTTATATCAATATATTACATAAAAACAGCCTTTTTTTTACCCTCTTTTTCGGCTTTTAGTGTATTGTTTTTTTTACAGGGCTATAGAGCAGCAAACGGCATTTTCCACCTCTGTACAAATTTTTGTTTTCGGCTGTGTCAACGTTTGCGGTTGACGGGCTATTCCACAGGAGTTCTGTAAACTTAAGCTGGGCGGCAACATGTGTTGCCGTGAGGGCAGCCCGTGTTTCACACGGCAAAGGGCAGCATGCATCCACGGCTGGCGTCGCTCCATGCTTGCTAACGCTCGCACCTCCGGCAGTTGAGGTGTTTAAACCATAAACGGAATAGCGTTTTCCGCAAAACCCCAATCGGGCGGCAACGCATGTTGCCTCCGTTCCCCGAGCGGCTCGCGGAACGTTTCCAGCGCTTGACTTGCCGGTAAAACTTGCGTAACGCTAACGGGCTTGAATCAAGCCATATGGGAAATACTATGTTCGATAACCTGACAGACCGACTTTCCGACGTATTCCGCAAGCTCGGCGGACGTGCGCAGCTTACCGAGGCGAACATTCAGGACGCCTTGCGCGAGGTGCGCCTCGCGCTGCTTGAGGCCGACGTCAACTTCAAGGTCGTCAAGGAATTTACCGACCGCGTACGTGAAGCGGCCCTGGGCGTTGAAGTCATGAAGGGCGTCACCCCTGCGCAGCAGGTGGTGAAGGTGGTACACGACGAGCTGGTCGCCCTGCTCGGCGGAGACAACACCGAACTTTCCCTCCAGGGACAGACTCCTGCGGTCATTCTTATGGCCGGGCTTCAGGGTTCCGGCAAGACCACGTCGTCGGGCAAGCTGGCATTGCTTCTGCGCAAGCGCAAGATGAAACCGTACCTTGTTCCGGCCGACGTCTACCGCCCCGCTGCCATCGAGCAGTTATGCACGCTTGCCCGTCAGCTCGACATTCCCTGCTTTGAGTCCCGCCCGGACATGAGTCCCGTGGACATTGTCCGCGCCGCCCTTGCCGACGCCAGGGAGCAGCAATGCACCGTGGTTATTCTCGACACGGCGGGCCGTCTGCATGTGGACGAAGCTCTCATGGACGAGCTGTCCGCCATCAAGGCCGAAGCAAAGCCGCAGGAAATCCTGTTTGTCGCTGACGCCATGACCGGCCAGGACGCCGTAACCGTGGCGGAGGCATTCAACGAACGATTGGGCATTACCGGCGTCGTGCTGACCAAAATGGACGGCGACGCCCGTGGCGGCGCGGCTCTGTCCATCAAGTCCGTTACCGGTGCACCGGTGAAATTTGTGGGCATGGGTGAAAAACTCTCCGAAATGGAGGTGTTTCACCCGGATCGCGTGGCCGGGCGCATTCTCGGCATGGGCGACGTGCTCACTCTGCTGGAAAAGGCCCAGGACGACATCAATACAGAAGAAGCCGAAGCGTTGGCCCGCAAGATGCAGAAGGCCAAGTTCGACCTTGAGGACTTCCGTACCCAGATGCGCCGGATGCGCAAAATCGGCTCCTTCGAGTCCATTTTAAAACATATTCCCGGCATGGGCGGCCTGGCGAACCAACTCGCGGAACTGGGCGATCATGAAAAGGAATTGAATCGTACCGAAGCGATCATCAATTCCATGACCATGAAGGAACGGCGTAATCCCGACCTTATCAACGGCAGCCGACGCGCCCGCATCGCCAAGGGTTCCGGCACCACGGTGCAGCAGGTCAACCAGTTGCTCAAACAGTTTGACCAGATGCGCAAAATGATGCAAAGCGTCATGCAGCCCGGCAAACGTATGCCCCGTATGCCCCAGCTTCCCGGCGGTATGGGCCGCCTCGGCAGCATGGGCGGTCTGGGCGGCGGCCTGCCCGGCATGGGTGGGCTTCCAGGAATGGGAGCAGGTCTGCCCGGTCTGGGCGGCGGCATACCGGGAATACCTGGAAGCGGTAAATCCGCCACCAAGAAGAAGCGCGACAAAAACAAGCGCAAGAACAAAAAAAAGTAGCCTCGCGCTGCTTTCACCTTACAGGAGTATCATATGTCCGTTAAAGTCCGTCTCACCCGTTCCGGTTCCAAGAAGCATCCCTTCTATCGCGTCGTCGCTATCAACAGCGGCACCCGCCGTGACGGCCGTCCGCTGGAATTCCTGGGTTATTACAACCCTAACACGAATCCCGCCGAAGTGAAGCTTGATCAGGAAAGGATTGAAAAGTGGCTCGCCACCGGTGCGGAAATGTCCACCACGGTGCGTTCTCTGTACAAAAAATTGCCTAACTAGGGCAAGTTTAACATTAATACATAGCCAGGACGTGATATTCTGACCCACCGGCTTCAGGCGTGAAGCCGGTGCTTGCTCTGTGGGCTGCCCTCTGATGGTCACGCCGCAAGTGAATTGCAACTACTCCGGAATGGGGAGCTTCGTGGTAGAGTCCGCTATGCGCGGTTCCATGAGCAATTTCACTTTAACATTGCATGAGAAAGTCAGAATTCAGCCTGCCCGGAATTTCTCTGATCCCTAATACGGATTCTCCTGAAATTCCGGCAAAATGTATCAGAAGTGACCCACCACCCTCCAAAGAGTGTGTGGGCCTTCTGGGTTAATATGGCATCAGAACGCCTCTCACTCTTCTTTTCTCATCGCATTGACGCCTCTCCCCCGCGATGCTAGTTTCAGCCATGACCGGGAAAGTTCTATCAATTTTCGGCCGTAAGGCCGGGTACTGGTCAAGGGAGTCATCATGCAGCAGAAAGAACTCGTCGAATTC
>JAEXGX010000075.1 GCA_023450535.1 Pseudomonadota bacterium
ATGGAGAGGTGTATGCCCCGCAGCAGCGGCGTATCAATGACGAAAAAACCGCCGGTAAAGAGAATCTGAAACAGCGTGAGCCCTACGCCGATGGCATATGCCAGTGGTTTCAGCCGGGATCGGTCGACATGCCACATGGAAACCCCCTTGGTGAAAGAACTGGATCGTGCTTTGCAAGAGTCGTGCAAAAAGGAACGAGACCGCCACAGCGATATTTCATGGCGATATTATTCGTAAAATATATCTGAAATGTCTATATATTGAGCATGTGCATGTCTAAATGTCTTTTTTATCTACACAGATATTTAATCCCCAGGAGGCCGTGATAAAAGGACAAACAAAAAATCTCCTCTGAGAATGTTCTCAGAGGAGATTTCAGGTTAAAAGGCCGTGAAAACTTCCACACTGTTGAGTTACAGGCTGCTGCTAAAGTCAGCAGCTGCAAAAATCAGGAGCAGGTTACGGCTTTGCCGCGCCGTAAGCGGATGATTTTTTTCTTTTCGCCAAGCGGGGTTTGTCTGCAGTTTGTCACTTGATATAACCCATTTCCCGGTAATACTTTTCCGCACCGGGGTGCAGAGGCAGGGCAAGGCCTTCAGCGGCCTTTTCCGGGGTGAAGGTGCTCCAGTAGGGGCTGGCAATCACGATATCGTCGCGCTTTTCGCAGATGGCCTTGACCATTCTGTAAACCAGATCCTCGGGTACATTCTTGTTGATCATGAGTTCAGTGCTGGCATCCACAGTGACAATGTCATGGCCGAACTTGCCGTTGTAAAAGGTGGCGGGAATGACACCCTTGAGCAGCCCGTATTTCTTGTTCACGGCATCGATGACCTGTTCGTCCACGGGCAGGATGTCCAGATCCACGCTGTTCATCATATCCTGAATGATGAAGGCTTCGCCGGGTCCGATCCACAACAGCATGTCAAGCTGGCCGTCCTTCATCATGGCGGCGGCATCGTTGGTGGAGGGCGTATAGATCTTGCCGCCCCAGGCGGTGATGTCTTTCTGGCTGACACCGTATTCTTCCAGAATCCACTTGCCGAACAGATAGGAGTTACCCGCCGTATGGCTCATGGAAATACGGATGGGCATCTTCTTCTCTTTGATCTGGCTGATACTCGTGATGCCGGACTTCTTGTTCACTACAAAGTGCATGCGGGTGGAGTCATGCAGGTTGAGCATACTCAGCAGGTTTTCGGTGGGTTTTTTAAAGGGGTCGATGCCCTGTCCTGCAGCCACGATCACCGAGTGGGCGGCAATGCCGAAGTCGCTGCGCCCGGTATCTACATGCAGGGGGTTGGCCAGTCCGCCGCCGGGGAAGATGGATACGTCAATGTCCGGGCAGTTGGACTGGATGGCCTTGCCGATGGCCCCCATACCGACGTACCACGCGCCGCCCGCCGGGGAGGCTGCGGCCTTCATTTCATGATAGTCCGCCGCAAGGGCGGGGGAAGCGGCGAAGCTCAACGCCGCGAGGGCGAGAACCGTGTTTTTGATGAATCTGTTCATGGTGAACTCCTTGCGCATAAAGGTTATGCCTGATCCGGCAGATCGAGCTTGAGCACTTTGGCCGCGTTCTTCCACAGCAGTTTGGGCAATACTTCGGGCTTGAACAGTTTCTTGAAGTGATCCACGCAATCCACGATGGGCATGAGCGGATACGCAGAGCCGTAGAGGAAGCGATCCTGCATGAAGTTGTTCGCCGCCATGATATAGTCCGCCGCACCGCTGCAGTTGAACAGATACATGTCCGGGCAGAGGTAGATGTTCTTCTGGAAGAAGCACACGCCCAGAATCTGCTGCACCCAGGGCCAGCCGCCGTGGGAAATGATGAAATTGGTTTTGGGGAAATCGGCGGCGATGCGGTTGATGATTTTCGGATCGCTGTAGGTGACGTCCGGCCCGGCCCGGCCTCCCAGCATCAGGATCACCGGGATCTGGTGTTTTTCGCACTTTTCATAGATGGGGTAGATGCGCGGATCGTCGGCGTACATGGGGCGATCCAACGCGCCGGGTTCCATGCTCACGCCCTTGAGCGGGCCGTTGATCACGGTGCGCTCGATTTCGTCCAGCGCTTCTTCCTTTTTCGACGGATTGAGCCCCGCAGTGCCCACAAAGCGACCGGGAAAATCGTCCAACAGCTTGATGATGTCATCATTGGCGATGGTGCCCTTGAAATGACCGTTGCGGCCGGGGATAACGCCCATAGTCACGCCTGCGGCGTCCATTTCCTGAAGCATCAGCTCGGGGGATTTTTGCGCCACCGAAGGGGCCTGCTTCAGCGAGAAGCATTCTGTCAGCTGGGCGGTACGTTCAACGTTGTCGTACACTCCGATGTTCAGGAATCCGCGCGCCGGAGGGCGCATGCGAAAGTCAATAATCATAGGGAAGACTCCTTTGTTTATGGTTGTTTTCCGTGAGTGGTTCACCGGAGCGGCAATTCAGGCCGGATTGGCGCAGAGAGGTCCGTATTTTCCGGTGCGTTTCTTTGCGATCTGGATGGCGAGCCCCACGCCGAGCAGTCCGAAACCAATGATGTCGGTTATCAGACCGGGATAAATCAGGGTGAGGCCGCCTGCTATGAAGATGAGGCGTTCGATCACGGAGGCTCTGCACAGCAACCAGCCCTGCATGCCTGCCGCCAGACCGATGACTCCGACGAGGGCTGTGCAGGCCGCCCAGAGAATTTCACTCGTCTCGCCCATGCCGAGCAGGGCAGGCTGATACACAAACATATAGGGCACAATGAAGGCCACTATGCCCAGTTTGAATGCTGTGAACCCCGTATCCATGGCTTTACTGCCCGCAATGGCCGCACCCGCGAAGGCCGCCACGCATACCGGCGGGGTGATGAAGGACAGGATGGCGTAGTAGAACACGAACATGTGCGCCACGAGGGGAGCTGCTCCGGCCTTGATCAGCGCCGGCGCGCCAAGCGTGGCCACTACAATATAGGCCGGGGTGGTCGGCACGCCCATGCCCAGTACGAAGCTGGTGAGCATGAGATAGACCATGAGCAGGAACAGGCTGTTCCCGGCCAGGATGGTGATCAGGTTGATGAACTTGTAGCCAATGCCCGAAAGGGAAAGAACGCCGATGATGATGCCCGAGCAGGCGCAGCAGGCGGAAACCATGAGCGCGCTACGGGAGGAGGCGACCAGCGCGTCAAGAAAGGATTTGAAGGTGAAACGGGTTTCGGCCTTGAACATGGCCAGAATCACGGCGGAAAGCGTGGCGATGTTGGCGCAGAAAACTACATTGCGGCCCATGGCCAGCAGACCGATCAACACGCCGATGGGCGTAAGGTAGTACAAACGGCTGATCACGCTCTTTACTTCAGGGATCAGCTCGGCGGGCGTGCGGCCCAGATTGCGTTTCACGGCCTCCAGATGGATCATGGTCAGCAGCGCGAGGTAATACATGATGGCGGGCAGCAGCGCAGCCTTGGCCACATTGAGGTAGCCTGCGCCGGACAGGTCGGCCATAAGGAAGGCCGCCGTGCCCATGACCGGAGGCATGAGTTGCCCGCCGGTGGAGGCCACCGCTTCCACCGCGCCGGCGAAGGCCGGGCGGTATCCGACTTTTTTCATCAGCGGAATAGTGAAAATGCCCGTGCCGTACACGTTAGCCGAAGCTGAACCGGAAATGGTACCGAACAGGGCGGAAGCAAAAATAGCCACCTTGGCCGGGCCTCCCTGCGATTTTCTGGTCAGCAGGCAGGCCAGATCCATGAAGATGGAGCTCATCTTGGAGCGCTCGAGAAAGGCCCCGAACATGATGAAACCGAACAGTGTGGTGGTGGCGGTGCCAATGGGGATGCCGTACACGCCCTCGTTAAGCAGGAAGATGTGCTCCACAATAACGTCAAAGCTGAAGCCGGTGTGTTTGACCGCGCGGGGCAGCATGTCACCGAAAAAGGCGTAGAGGATCAGAGTGCCCGCCACGATGACCAGCGCCCATCCGGTGGTGCGCCGGGTAATTTCCAATACCATGAGCACCGTAACGCAGGCGAAGAATTTGTCCCAGGCCGTTACGTCATCGATATAGCGCATGCGGGTGGTGATTTCCGCAAGGTGCATGGCGAAATAAACCGCTGTGGCAATAGCCAGCGCGGCGCAACACAGATCGGCCAGAATGGCGGCCCGGCTCTCCTGTTTGCCTTCGGGCAGTTTTCTGCCCGGGACATAAAGGAAGATGAGCGCGGTGATAAAAGCGACATAGGCAACCCGCATCATGGAACCGTCCAGCACGCCAAACCC
Organism: Pseudomonadota bacterium; assembly: GCA_023450535.1. GTDB lineage: Bacteria > Desulfobacterota > Desulfovibrionia > Desulfovibrionales > Desulfovibrionaceae > Mailhella. The sequence continues at coordinate 4,263 of JAEXGX010000075.1, forward strand.
GGTGGTGAACCAGATCTGGAACAGTGCCAGCGCAAGACCGAGCAGCCAGGCAATGGGTTTTATTCCCTGCCGGGATAATGCAAGTGTCATGTGATGATACCTCGTTGAAAGGGCGGACCCCGGTTGAGTGTGGCCTCCCCGTGCGGGACGGGCTGTACGGCGCGCCGTTCCTGTGGGACGCGGGTATTATTTTGCAAGATGCGGGCCACGGGCGGGGGAATGTGCGCGAGGCTCGCAAGCCCCGTGGGCGGGGCTTGGGCGGGCGGGAATGTTCTTTGTCATGGGTATGGATGTGTGCATAATTTGGACATAAATGTAGACATGTCCAAATTATGGATTGCAGATAGTGAGAAAAATTTCAGAATTACTCTGATTTAAATAATAAGCCCGCAAATTGCTGCAACTCGTTGCTCAATTTGCGGGCGAATACAGGTTCGTTCAATGTTCGTGAGGATGCGCGCGGGAATGAATCCCGACTCTACAGCCCCAGTACGTCAGCGGCGTTGTCGTACAGCGAGTTCTTCAGCGCTTCGTGTTCCAGCCCGCGCTCGTGCCAGTTTTCCAGGCATTGGGCAAAACCGCGGATGGGGTAGGAAGAGGCGAACAGGAAGCGGTATTTGAGGAAGGAGTTGGCCGCCGCCGTATAGGCTTCATACATGGGCATGCTGCGCACGTAGAAATAGGCGTCGGGCGAAAGGTAGACGTTGTTGCACAGCAAGGCCACGCCCACGGCTTCCTGCACCTTGGGCCAGCAACCGTGTGCGAACACGAATTTGACCTTGTTCCATTTTTTGAGCATGGGCACCAGCGCTGAAGGATCGGTATAGGAAAGATCCGGCCCGCCGTATACACTCATGGTGATGCTGACAGGAATGTTGAGTTGCTGGCACAAATCGAGAATGGGCTCCATTTTGGGATCGTTGCCGTAGATGGCCGGAGCGCACCAGCCAGGGTCCACGGCGATTCCCCTGAAGCCCCAGTCCTTCACGCAGTGTTCGATTTCTTCCAGCGCCTTGGGGGAATGCGGAGAGATGCCCGCGAACCCGAAAAAGCGGCCGGGGTATTTTTGCGTCAGCTCGTACACGTCGGCGTTATCCGTGTCGCCGTAGACGGGGCTGCCGGTCTGGCGGCCCATGAGCACGCCGTGAGTCACTCCGGCCTCGTCCATTTCCCTGACCATGAGATCCATGTCGGCCTGATCCACGGAGGGCACGGGGCGGCGTTCAAAGCCGGTGGGGCGCACGTCCTTGGGTGTGGCCGGAACGACGTTCTGCCAGTTCTTGACGATTTTCAGGCCCATGAAACTCTTGTAGGGCGGGCGGATGCGGAAGTCGATAATCATGAAATTCTCCGGTGCGCGGAGCGGAAAACCGCTCCGCGTGGCGTACAAATGGTTACTTCAGCAGCCCAGCTTCGCGGTAGTATTTTTCCGCGCCGGGATGCAGGGGAAGCACGAGGTTCTGGGCCATGGTTTCGGGCTTGAGCGTCTTCCAGGTGGGCTGGATGGCGGCCAGTTCCTCATAACCCTCTACCAACGACTTGGCGAGCTTGTAGGCATCGTCGTCGGAGATATCCTTGCGCACAATCATCACGCTGGTGTCCACCAGACAGGGGATATCCTGTCCCACTGCGCCGTTGTAAAAAGAACCGGGCACAGCGCCGATCTGAAGGCCGGTTTTTTCCGCCACGGCCTTGAGCACTTTTTCCGACACAGGCAGCCACTTGACATTGGCGTTGAGCACCATTTCCTGAATCTGGCTCTGTTCGCCGGGGCCGACCTTCAGCGCCACATTGATGGTGCCGTCCTGCATCAGGCCCACGAGGTCATTGTTGGACACGGCGGTCAGCTTACCGCCCCATTTTTTGACATCGTCATAGGAAGAACCGTATTCGGCCAGCAACATGCCGCCCAGCACGTTGGCAAGAGTGCCGGTGGCACCCCGGTCCATCTTGACGGGGATTTTCTTTTCCACGAGCTCGTCGAAGCTGTTGACCGGCAGATCCTTGGACACAATAATCTGGAAACGG
>JAEXGX010000124.1 GCA_023450535.1 Pseudomonadota bacterium
GTCATGACGTGCAAGGAAAGATGCCCGGCAATTTCAGTATAAGTCAGATATCGGGGGAGCGCATGGGAAGGAGAATCTTCCATGAACGCGACAAGCAGGCGGCAAACCCGGATAGGAGCAGTTACAAGACAGTTGTTTGCAGAATGCGCCAAGGCTTTTTGCAGGTTGTTCGTCAGCGAGCGCACTAACAGCCCCAGAAGGGGCGGTTCGTTCATATGCTCCAAAAACTTGTCGCGCTCGATCAAAATAAGACGGCAGCCGGTTTTTGCCCGCATGACCAAAGACTCGTTGAACAGGCGAAAGCTATGGAACGAATAAGAAATTCCACAGGCTTCCGCCACATACGGGAAAAAGTTGAGCACCTGACCGGGCTTGAAATAGATGAAAGAATAGCTTTCACCTTCCGGCGTCATGGCCGTAAGCGCGACATAGCCTTCCACAAGGTAATAGACGCCATCGGCAAGCAATTTTGCGCCGCGCCGCACGAAAACCTCTTTTCCTATTTGGTGAAAAAGCTCCTGGCATTCCACCGGCGGAGGAATATCAAATTTCTGCATACGTCATCATCCCGGAGTATTGAGAGCATCTGATATTGAATTACTTTAGGGAGTCCCCAGAACCAGGAAATGTGGGACTCCTCTCTGCTCCCTTTATCTGTAAGGCATTTCACGCCAACCGCTAAAGACATCGCCCCCTCTTGAATTCTGAAAGTAGCCGCAATTTACTTGCGAATAGTCACGACTGGTGGAGTGCAGGATCGGACAGCAACGCAGGCTCCGGCAAAAACATGAAAGATGCGGGCCAGAACATAGCGCCTCAGCATGCATAATTTCAACATTGCGTTACGCTACACTTTCCCTTTTCCATGACGGAGCATCTTGCTCCTGAAACCATCACAAGACGACGCGAATTCTACCTGCAGACACTTTAGTAAACTTGATATTCCGCAAAACAGCCGGATCAATTCAATTTATTAATCTCAAGCGGCTCTGGATATGTTCCAGCAAAGACTGGGCCATATAAAAAATACTGCTTTTATTTCAATAAAAATATGAAATAGCACTGTGCGTTCAGCCATACAGAAGAGAATAAATATGTGCGAGGTATCGTACATTGATAACAAAAAATCCCTGCGCTTGCGGTCATCGGAAAGATGCCTGCAAGCGCAGGGGATAAAGGCTTTTTCAACGAGAGCAATTCAATATTGAAATTGCGCAGCTTTGCGGCGGAGCCTCGTTACTCTCGACTCCGAGAGCAATTCCAAAGTGAATTGCTCTAAAAATATGCTATTCTGCTCCGTGCGAGGCCCATTCGTCGCGGTACAGCTTGTACACCACGGAATCTGCCAGCGCCTGCCAGCTTGCTTCGATAATGTCGTAGGAAACGCCGACCGTTACCCAGGCACCTTCACTGTCCGCGCTCTCGATCAGCACACGGGTAACGGCGGCCGTGCCCGTGGCGTCCTCTCCTTCACCGTCCGAACTTGCTGTCAGCACACGCACCTTAAAATCACGCAGACGCATTTCTGCAAGGCGGGGATAAAACGGCAACAGTGCCTTGCGCAGGGCATTATCCAGCGCATTGACCGGCCCCTGCCCGGTGGCCGCAGTGTGTTCGACCACGCCTTCAACTTCCACCATCACCGTGGCCTCGGCCAGCGGCGCGCCTGAATTGTCCTTGGTTTCCAGCACACGCAACTTGTGCAGCCGGAAGAACTCGCGCACTCCGCGCCGGGCGAGCTTGCGCAACAACAGAAGTTCCACGCTGGCCTCGGCCGCAGCGTAGTCATAGCCCTGACTGGCCTTCTTCTTCAGCTCGTTGAACAGGCCCTTGACCACCGGTTCGTCCTTGTCGAGATGAAAGCCGAAACGCCGGGCCAGAGAAACGATATTGCTACGGCCTCCCAGTTCGGTGATCAGAATGCGCTGGCCGTTGCCCACGCTCTCCGGCCTGATGTGCTCGTACAGCGTGGAATCACGGTTGACCGCGCTGACGTGCACCCCACCCTTGTGCGCAAAGGCCGACCTCCCCACAAAGGGCTGACGGCTGAACGGGGTCATGTTTGCCACTTCCGAAACATAGCGGGAAGCGGCGGTCAATTGGGTCAGTGAGCTTTCGGGCAGGCAGTGCAGCCCCATCTTGAGTTCCAGCACAGGGATAACGGAGCAGAGGTTGGCGTTGCCGCAACGCTCGCCCACACCGTTCATGGTGCCCTGAATATGCCGCGCCCCGGAGCGCACAGCGGCTAAGGTATTGGCCACGCCCAGTTCGCAGTCGTTATGGGCGTGAATGCCCACAACTGCGTCCGGCAATTCGCGGACGACTTCCGCCGTAATGGCGGCGATCTCTTCCGGCAGATTGCCGCCGTTGGTGTCGCACAGCACCAGGGCGGCCGCCCCCGCTTCGCGGGCGCGTTTCAACGCAGCCAAAGTATAGTCCCGGTTCTCCTTCCAGCCATCGAAAAAATGCTCGGCGTCGAAAAAAACCTCTTCTGCGCGGGAACGTAAAAAAGCCACAGAATCCCGAATGATGTCGAGATTACGCGCAGGGTCAAGGCGCAACGCGTCTTTGGCATGGCGTTCGCTGGACTTGCCGAAGATGGTCAGCGCCCTTGCCCCGCAGGAAAGGAGCGCCATGAGCGTGGGATCGTTCTCCGCCGCATGCGACGGGTGATGCGTACTGCCAAAGGCCGCGACCTTTGCCTTTTTCAGCTCATAGGCCGCGATCTCGTGGAAAAACTCACTGTCCACGGGGTTTGCTCCGGGCCAGCCGCCCTCGATATAGTCCATGCCCAGCTCGTCCAGGCGCAGGGCAATCTTGACTTTGTCCGGCGTGGTGAGCTGCATGTCCTCGCACTGCGCTCCATCGCGCAGAGTGGTATCGTAGAGCGCGTATTCCCTGCTCATGGCGTCCCCTCGTTATTGCTCTTCCACGGAGGAGAGGCGGAGGTTGAATTCCCTGTGCAGGGTCTGCACTGCCTTTTCCACCTCTCGCTCGTCGATAAGGCAGGAAATCTTGATTTCGGAAGTGCTGATCATGTTGATATTGATGTCAGCCTGATGCAGAGCGGCGAAAGCCCGGGCGGCAACGCCGCTGTGATTGCGCATGCCGACCCCGATGACCGACACCTTGGCCACGTTCAGATCGGTCTCCACACATTCCCCGCCAATGGCATGGCGCACCTCTTCCACAATGGCCTCGGCGCGCTTCACATCCTTGCGGGACACGGTAAAGGTCATGTCGGTGATGCCTTCACGGCTGGCTTTCTGGACGATCATGTCCACCAGTACGCCGTTTTCAGCCAGCGGCACAAAAATCGCGGCAGAAATACCGGGTTTGTCGGGAATGCCGCACAAGGTCACGCGGGCCTGGTCCTTGTCATACGCAATGCCCGAAACGAGCACCGACTCCATCATGTCATCCTCCTGTGTGACCAGCGTGCCGGGGTCGCTGCTGAACGTGGAGCGAACCCGCACGGGAACCTTGTATTTCTTGGCGAATTCCACGGAGCGGATTTGCAGAACCTTTGCCCCCATGGAAGACATTTCCAGCATTTCATCGTAGCTGATGCGCTCGATCTTGCGGGCCTCCTCGCACAGGCGCGGGTCAGTAGTGTATACCCCGTCCACGTCGGTGAAAATATGGCATTCCACACTGCCCAGCGCGGCGGCCACTGCCACCGCCGAGGTATCGGAACCGCCCCGGCCCAACGTAGTCAGGCGGCCTTCCGCCGTGCAGCCCTGAAACCCGGCCATTACCAGCACGTCATATTTTTCCATCTCGCGCCGAAGCATGGCAGAGTCAATGGACTGGATGCGCGCACTGCCGAAATCACCATCCGTCAGCACGGGCATCTGAAATCCCAACAAAGAACGTGCCTTGATGCCGTCGTCCTGCAACAGCATGGAAAACAGCGCCACGGATTCCTGTTCGCCCGTGGTCAGCAGCACGTCCATTTCAGCCGGATCCGGTTCGTCCGACCATTGGTGGGCCATTTCCAGCAAGGCGTTCGTCCGGCCCGAGCGCGCGGAAAGCACGACGACGAGCTTGTAGCCCTCGGCCAAAGCCTCCCGTACCTTGCCACGTACCTTTTTCATGCATTCCAGATCGGCGACGGAGCTGCCGCCGAATTTCTGCACCAGAATCCGCATGTCGTTTGATCCCCGCTAAACTTCCTCCCTGAAGGGAAGACAGGATAAGACTCATGCCTCGCACACGGCGAAGCGCGATGACAGCAAGGGCTGCAAGGCTTCCAGCAGGGCCGCCCCCGCTGCGCCGTGCGCCGTTATCACCGCTAACCGCTTCATTTCGCACGACTGCCCCGGAATGTCCAGATTTTCCGCACAGCCATCGCCACAAGCATCACCAGACACAGGGTGCAGTCCGATTTCCAGCCTGTCTTCTTCCCAGAGCGCAGGAGCGAGATATTCCGGCCATTCCAGCACCAGCAGAGCGCCATCGTCCATAGAGTCTTCCATGTCTTCCGGCAACTCTCCCAGCGCCTCCGCACCGTTGTCGCCCAGACGGTACAAGTCGGCATGCAGCAGCGCCGGGCGAGTAGGGTAGATATTGCATAAAGTGAAGCTGGGACTGGCCACCTCGGCGTCTTCCCCACCTGGCAGGGCCGCCACAAGGCCGCGTGTCAGGGTGGTTTTGCCGCTACCCAACGTGCCGCGCAGATACAGGGCGCGGATTTTTTCCCAGGGCGTTCCCTTGGCTCCGCTCAGCTTCCCGCCGATAATCCGGCCCAGGATTTCCGTTTCTTCGGCATTGTCCAGCAACCAGGCCATATGATGAACTCCGTAAGGTTAATGATAGTCCAGGGAAACGGTTTCGCTCCCTACGTTCAGGCCCGCAATTCGTAGGCCGGGCATAATATCTCCACGCCCTCGCCAGAGCGCGGAAGCTTCATCCCGGCCAATACGCCGGACACGGCATCCGCGATCTCGCGCGGCCCGTTGCCCCTTTCCGGCCACTGTTCCGCCAGTGCTGCCCCCGCCCTGCAATGAAGTTCCACGCCCAATGCAGCGGCCAGCGCAGCATCCAGACCAAGCGCCAGCAGTGCCCCCACAATTCCGGCCAGTACGTCGCCGGAGCCGCCTATGGCCAGTTGCGGCACAGACCACGGTGAAAGACAGACCGGCCCGCCCGCCGCGCCGCTCAATGTACCCTCCCCTTTAAGCACCCAACCGGCCGGAGCCAGCGCCAGCAGCCGGGCATGCGCGGCGAAGCGATCCGCCTGTACTTCTCCGGCCGTCATGCCCAGTAGGGTAGCCGCTTCGCCGGGGTGCGGAGTCAATACATCGCGCGCGGACAGAAAGCCGAGCAGTTCCGGTTCTGCCGCCAGAGCAAACAGGGCGTCGGCATCCAGCACCACAGGGGGACGCCCCGGAATTTCCAGCAATGCCCGCAAAAATTCCTCCGCGCCGTTGTTCCGCCCCATGCCGGGACCGACCACCACAGCTCCCCGTACGCGGCAGGCGGCAAGAGCTTCGCACAACGCGCTCATTTGCCCGGCATGCCATTCCCTTCCACCCTGCCCGGCGGGCAGGGAATGCGTGACAGCCTCGGGCAGCCCCGCACGAATGGCAGGCAAGGCCCCTTCCGGAGCGGCCACGGCCAACAGCCCGGCCCCGGCGCGCAACGCGCCCAACGCAGCCAGGCGCGGCGCTCCGGTCATATCCGCAGAACCGCCCACAACCAGCACGCGCCCGGCTTCGCCCTTGTGCCGGGGACCACTCCGAGGACAATTCCGGGGCGACTCCTCTCTGGAATATTCCGCCTTTCCCTTCCACATGACAAAAGATGCGGGAACGTCTTCCATACCCCGAAGCGGTATGCCGATGGGCCGCACCAGCAGATCCCCCGTGAACTCCCGTGCACCAGGAACAAGCAGCCCGGGTTTGGCGGCCTGAAAAGTCACTGTAGCGTGAGCGCGCACGGCTTCAGGGCGGGGAAATCCGTTCAACCCATCCAGACCGGACGGAATATCGAGGGAAAAAAGCAGAACGGCGCGGCGCAAAGAATTGACGCTCCGCACAAGGTTCAGCTCCCGCGTCCGCAGTTCGCCATGAAAACCGGTGCCCAGCAGACCATCCACAATGATGTCGGGGGCAAAAGAGGATACTGTGGAAGACAGATCTCCCGATTCGGGCAGAGGCCGGAACGGTACGCCCAGTTTGCGCGCCAGACGTGCAAAACGTCCGGCGGCCCCGCGCATGCGCCCGGGAGCGCGCGCATACAGCACCAGGGGCAACGCGCCAGCATCCAGAAAATGCCGGGCCATGCAGGCCGCGTCGCCGCCGTTGTTTCCGCTCCCCATGAGCAACAGCACGCGTGCGCCACGCAAGGGCATCCCCCGCGCGTCAAGAAGATCGCGCAACACAGACAGCGCCTCACGGGCCGCATTTTCCATCAGCACATCTTCCGGCAAGCCCCATTCCATGGCCAGCGCATCCCAACGAGCCATTTCCGCCGGAGCGGGTACGGCTGCAAACATGACAAACCTCCTTGCTCAGCCCTCCAACACCACCACTGCCCCCGCGACATCGCGCTCATGGCTCAGAGAAAGGTGCATGGATTTCACGCCCAGCGCTTGGGCCCGGCGCGCCGCCGCTCCGGAAAGACGCAGTTCAGGCCGCCCCGAAGGTTGGCGCAGCACCTCCACATCCAGCATGGAGATACCCTCGGCAAAGCCGGTTCCCAACGCCTTCACCGCCGCTTCCTTGGCGGCGAAGCGCCCGGCGACGTACGCAACGCGGGCTCCCGGCGCTTCGGGCAAAAGCTCCAGTTCCGCCCCGCTCAGCACCCGGCGGCAAAAATGCTCACCGAAACGTTCAAGACTCTTCCTTATGCGGGGAAGAGAGGCCAGATCCATACCCAAACCAAGAATCATACATGCTCCGGATACCTTTCAGAAAAGAATGGTTCAGCTTGCGGGTGGAAAAAAGGGAAGTCAAGTTTTTCGGGCTGCTGTCACGAACCTGTTTCTTTCCCTTCCGCGGCCAGTTTCCGTGCCGTACGGCTGCTCCGCAGGCTGCTCCAGGTCTGAAGCGCCACGGACAGGATAATCAGCCCCAGCCCGCCGTAAAACGCCGCGTTCAGCTCCTGCGCTTCGCCGAGAAAAAGCATGGCGATGACAATGCTGTATACAGGTTCAAGGTTGTAGGTAAGGTTCATGGTAAAGGCGGAAATGCCGCGTAGCGCCTGAATTTGCAACACATACAGAAAAACTGTGCAAAACAGGGCCAGAAAAAACAGTTTAACCGTGTCCCCGCCGGAAGGGAAGACAAGAGGATAGCCCGTGAACGCAAGATAGACGGGTAAGAGCAGGCTGATGCCCGCAGCTCCGCCCAGCATTTCGTACAGCAGCGTCGTCAGAGTATCGCGCCCGGCACTGACACGCTTATTGCACACCGTAAACAGAGCGGCCAGCGCCGCTCCCAGCACGCCCACGGCAATACCCAGGCGATAACGCGCGTCAAAATGGAAAATCAGCCCCACACCGGCGATGGTGATCAGGCTGAACAGCATCTCCCGCGCGGAAATCCGCCGCCGGTAAAACAGCGGTTCAAACAGTGCCGTAAAAAATCCCACCGTGGAAAAACAGACCACGCCGATAGACACATTAGACGCCTTGATACTGCCGTAAAAACAAACCCAGTGCAGAGCGAGCAGCAGCCCCGCTCCGCCCGCCGCCCATGCGTCACGCAAGGCGGTTTTCTTCAGCCTGCCGCTGAAACGAAGAAAGACAAACAACATGAGCGCGGTAAGCAACAGACGATACCAGACAAGCAGCCCTTCATTCAACGTGATGAGCTTGCCGAACACACCAGTGAATCCGGCCAGAAGAACGGAAAGATGCAGTTTGAAAAAAGCGTTGTTCATAACCCCATGCGCGTTAAGCGGGCGCGCGCCGTCCTGAAAAGACTGCATGAAGAAAAGGCCGTGCCAGCGTTATCCCAGCCTCGCGCTGACCGCAAGCCCGGAACAGGCTTCACGGAGCCTTTTGGCCATATGAAACACAGGCTGTCGGCGGCAACACATGTCATCGCCGAAGCGGGATAATGAAATGCCCGGCATGACGGCATCAGTCATTTCTACAACAAAGCCACGCCGGTGTTCCTCTTGACAGGAGGGGCAGGTTTGATCTACTCAAATTGTTAAGTAACTTAATTATTAATTTGTAATTTTGCCATTCTATGGAGTCCCCCGTTTTCAACGGCGGTGGCGCGCAACGAAGGAGCGGCAGTGTGAACATTTTGGCGGAAGGAGTCATGGAAGCGGCGGACGGGCGCGCTCATATGAAAGATGCATTCCGTTCTCTGAACGGGGGGCTTTTCAGCGGGGACGCGGGCAAGGCGGATGTGGGGGACATACTCAGCCTGTGCGCGCGGGAAGGCATTGAACTGCTGGGATGGGCCGATCCGTTTTTTCCGGACCCCGTTCTGCCCGAACACATCCGGCAGGCGCTCATTCAGGCGATAAACAGCGGACGGGCCGTCCACTACACACCGCCCGTGGGCGACGCCGCGCTCAAGGAAGCCATTGCCGTCAAGCTGGCGGCCTATAACAAGCTGTCCATCAATCCCCAACGGAACATCCTGATTACACCTGGGTCCGACTCCGGCCTGTTCTTCGCCCTGCTGCCCTTTATCCACCCCGGCGACGAAGTTCTGGTACATGCCCCCAGCTATCCAAGCAATTTCATTACCCCCGGCTTGCTTGGCGGCGTGGCTGTTCCTGTAGCCTGCCACGCAGAAACGGGTTTCCATCTGCCGCTGGACGAGTATGAACGTTGCCTGACCCCTCGCTCACGCGTGGTCCTGCTGACTCACCCCAACAATCCCACGAGCATCGTTTACAGCCGTGAGGAGCTGGAAGCCCTGGCCGATTTCGTTATTGCCCACGATCTGGTTCTGGTGGTGGATCAAGCCTTTGAGGACTTCATCTACGATGACCGGGAGTTTGTCACTCCCGCTGCCCTGCCCGGCCTGGGAGAGCGTACCGTGACCGTATTTTCCGCCTCCAAGGGCTTGGGTCTGAGCGGGCTTCGCGTGGGGTACCTGACTGCCGGAGACGGCATTATGGACGCGCTCTTCGCGGCGGCGGTCAACGTGACCGGCGCGGCCAACAGCGCGGCTCAGGCCGGGGCACTTGCAGCCTTTCGCAACGACGCTTTTCTGCTTGACTACAAAACAATTTTTGAACGCCGCCGTCATCTTGTGCACTCCCTCTTGAACAAAATCCCCGGCGTTCACATGGCTCTTCCCGAAAGCGGTTTTCTGTCCTGGGTGGACGTGGGCGATCTGGGCGGAGCTAAGGCTGTGACCGATTATCTGTTACGCCATGCCCGTGTCGCCGTGAATGACGGCTCGCTCTACGGCCCCGGCGGTGAAAATTATATCCGCATCGTCCATGGCTGCTTTCGGGATGAGGACAAGCTGCTGGCTGTTCTGAACCGCGTCCGCGATGCACTGGCGAATCTGGCCCTCACCCGGGGCATAACCCAAACAGACTGAGGAATACATGTCCAGAGAACAAGATTTTCTCCTCCTGATGGAGGCGCTGCATGAGTACAGCCAGCAGGTGGAAAACCTGAATCGTCTGCCCCGTGCCTTTGCCGACGGGGAAATCTTTCATATGGCCGAGCTGCACCTGCTGAAGAGCATCATAAAGTTCAAACTGGCCACAGTAACGGATATTGCCCGTCACCAAAACAAAACCACCAGCGCTGTTTCCCAGCTGGTGAAAAAGCTGCTTGACAAAGGGCTGCTGCAAAAATCCAAAGACCCGGACAACAACAAGAACATCATCCTCAGCATCACGGAAAAGGGCAAACGTATCAACAAGCTGCACGACGCCTTCGACCGGGATTCCTACCTGTCAGTCATGAGCGCTGTGGACGGCTGCCCGGATGAGGGCATTCGCGCCATGACCGACACAGCACGCGCTTTGACGGAAAAAATACGCGGATTATCCGCTCGGGCGGAGGATCTGTGAACCTTTTTACCCAAGGAGTTTCTCATGAGCATCATGCAAGCCATTTCCTCACCTGACGCGCCACAGGCCATTGGCCCCTACTCCCAGGCCGTCCTCGGACATGGCCTGTTGTTCACCTCCGGCCAGATCCCGCTGCTTCCCAAGGACGGGAGCATAGCGGGCGACAGTGCGGCCGAACAAATGGAACAGTGCCTGAACAATTTGGAGGCAGTACTGCTGGCCGGAGGTTCAGCTCCTGACAAAGTGGTCAAAACCACGGTGTACTTGACCGACATGGCGGATTTTGCCGCCGTCAACGAAGTCTATGCTCAGCATTTCGGCACTCCGGCCCCCGCCCGCTCCTGTGTGGCGGTATCCGCCCTGCCCAAAAACGTAAAAGTGGAAGTGGAAGCCATCGCCCTGACGGACTGAGGCTTCTCTGACCTGTCTTTTCACCCCGCTCCGATCCCGCCCACCTTCTCCTCCTGGTGCCATCCGGGCCGTTCGTCCTCATCTCGTCTGGAAGACGGCTCACCAACTCATACACCGAGGTGTTCCATGCGTATCAGAAACTTCCTCGCCACGGCCATGTCCGCCCTATTCCTGCTGCCAGGCTGCGTTCACGCCGCCGACAAAGTATACGAGTACAATTTTCAGAGTCCGTACAATGGCCCTCATGTCTTGAATGTGGAATTCTTCCAGCCCTGGGTCAAGGAGGTGGAAGAAAAAAGCGGAGGCCGCCTCAAGCTGCACTTTTTCATGTCCGGCACGCTGACCAAGGTATCCGACTGCGGCCCGAGCATCATGAACGGCAATCTGGATATAGGCTCGGTTGAACCGGGCTACCAGGATAGCCTGTTCCCCAACACCATGTCTTTTACCGTGCCGCATCTGGTCAAAGATTGCATACAGGGGAGCGCCCTGATTCAAAAGGCATATTCCACCCTGCCGGAAGTGAAAGCGGAATGGAACAAGGTGGGGCACCTGCTGACCCTGTGGTCCACTGACCGTTTCGGCCTGTTCTCCACCAGGGGTCCTATCCGTACCCCCTCGGATCTGAAGGGCAAGCGGGTGTTGATCTGGAATGGCGGTATGGTGGATATGCTCAAGGCGTGGGGAGGCATCCCCGTCCAGACCACATCCGGCGACACTTACATGGCCCTGCAACGCGGCATGGGAGATGTGTTCTTCGGTCCTCTGCCCACGGGGCGAGCCTACAAGCTGATGGAAGTGGCCAAAGACATCACCATCCTGCCCGCGTCCATTCAATATATGGGTCTTGTGGTCAACAAAGAGGTGTGGGATGAGCTGCCCCCCGATCTTCAGAATCTGCTGACGGAAAGCGCCGGAGGGGAACAGGCGGGGCAACGGCTTGCCCGCCTCCTGTACGACGCTACCAACAAAGATTTTGAAACCATGCGGGCAGAGGGCTGCACAATCTACACCCTGAACGACGCGGAATATGAGGCGTTCAGGAATGCGGATCGCCAGGTGAGCATGGAATACTGGACCGAAGAACTCGGGCATCTCGGCCTCGCGAACCCCGAAGCGGCCATCCGCCGCGCCTATGATATGGCCGCCTCCACTCCCTCCGCAGAATAGAGCGTTTTAAACCGCTCTGGCTGCCGGAACACTTTCGCTGTCCGCCGGGGCGCCCCTGCCCCGACGGACGAAGAAGGCCGGGCCGCCGGATATGCCCGCGCCACTTTACAGGAGCTTGCCCATGTCCCAGGAATCCGCCGCCCCACGCGAACTTAAAGGTATCCTGCCCCCTCTGGACCGGGCGGAAAAAGCATTTAACGCCCTGTCCGGCCATATGCTCGGATTCGGGAGCATCCTTGTCGGGCTGCTGGCCATTCCCATATGCCTCGACATCATTTTCCGCTTTTTTTTCCGCATTTCCATTGACGGTATGATGGAAGTGGAACTCATGACCCTGGTGGTCATCGCCTACGCCTGCATCTGCCATACCGTGGTCACACGTTCCCCTCTGCAGATCGATTTGCTCTACCAGTTGCTGAACCCGCGCTGGCAAATCAGGCTGGACGTCTTCGCACATTTGCTGTGTCTGGCCATCTGCGCCGTACTGGCCTGGCAGGGCTGGCGCGAAGCAGCCTCATGGACACAGCGTAGCGCGGTACTGCGCTTTTCCGAAAGCTATTTTCTGGCCTGGATCGCCTTCGGTTTTGCCCTGACAGCCCTGGCTTTCCTGTTCCAACTGCGGCACTCATTACGCGAGATCCTCTCCGAAAAGGATTACACGGGCCTTTTGTTGGCCCTTATAGCCGCGCTGGCCCTGTGCATCCTCCCCTTCCTCTATCATATGAGCGGCCTGCGCCTGTCCGGCATGGTCGTCGGAGGCACGGGATTCTGCCTGCTTATGATTCTGCTGCTTCTGCGCGTCCCCATCGGTTTCGCCATGGCGCTCATGGGGCTGCTGGGGCTGGTGGCCCTCATGCGCAGGCCGTCTATCGCCTTTAATACCATTGGGGCGATTCCCTTCAACAACACGGCGGAATTCACCTTCGTTGCCCTGCCCATGTTCATGCTCATGGGGGAACTGACGTTCTATTCCGGCCTCAGCCGGGATCTGTTCGACTGCGCCAACAAATGGCTGGGACGCGTCCCCGGCGGGCTGGCCGTGGCCAGCGTGTGGGGCTGCGCCGGATTCGGCGCGGTGTGCGGCGATTCCCTTGCCTGCGTCATCACCATGAGTTCCGTTGCCCTGCCCGCCATGCTGCAAAAAAAGTATCAGCCGAGTCTGGCCTGCGGCGCGCTGGCGTCGGGCGGCACTATGGGCATCCTGATCCCCCCCAGCATGGGCTTTATTTACTATTCCATCCTTACGGAAGAATCCATCGGTAAGCTGTTCATCGCGGGCATTCTGCCAGGCATTCTCCTGAGTCTGATTTTCACCCTGATCATTATTCTGTGGGTCAAGCGCTCTCCCGACGCGGCCCCGCCGTCCGAAAACTATCCCTTGCGCGACAAGTTGGTATCCACCTTTTATCTGCTGCCCGTGGCCGGACTTTTCGTCCTGGTAGTGGGCGGCATCATGGCCGGAGCCTTCACCCCCGGCGAAGGCGGAGCCGTGGGTGCGGCGGG
Source organism: Pseudomonadota bacterium (assembly GCA_023450535.1). Classification (GTDB taxonomy): domain Bacteria; phylum Desulfobacterota; class Desulfovibrionia; order Desulfovibrionales; family Desulfovibrionaceae; genus Mailhella. Next base: position 13,087 of record JAEXGX010000124.1, read on the forward strand.
CGCGCTGCTCTATGCCCTCGCGCGGCGCCGCCTGTCACGTGCGGATCTCATGCGGGCACTGCTCAATACCGGAGCCATGACAGGGCGCATCTTTCTGCTGTTTGCCGGAGTATATATTCTCGGCGCCTTTTTCAGCGCCTCCCGCCTGCCCGGTCTCCTGGCCGAATCCATACTGACAGCAGGAACCAACCGCTATCTTGTGCTCGCTCTGGTCATTTTGCTCTATATCTTCCTGGGCGCGGTCATGAACATCATCCCGATGATGATGCTGACCCTGCCCACCATCTACCCCACCATCCACGGCCTCGGTTTCGACGGTGTCTGGTTCGGGGTCGTCACCGTCATCCTGATGGAAATGGGTATGATAACACCGCCCATGGGCATCAACGTATTCACCCTGTCCAGTCTGGCCCCGGATATTCCCATGGGCAAGATATTCAAAGGTGTGATGCCGTTTGTCCTGGGCATGTGCCTGTGCATTATCCTGCTTGTCCTCTTTCCCGAAATAGCTCTGATACTGCCGGACATGCTGTAAGCCCGCGCAGGCCATAAACCATTAACCCGGGAGCTTCGTCATGGGACATCCCACCATTTACCCCACCGGGGTAACACTTTATGACCCGGAATCCGCCTGGAACGGCTATACCCTGCTGCAGGCCAAGGGCATGGGCGCGCTGCTGCTTGACATGAACGGCGGTGAAATTCACCTGTGGGAAAAGGTACAGGGCTTTCCCAACAAGATTCTGCCCGGCGGGCATCTGCTGGGCAGCAGGGGAG